>DAOMOU010000132.1:0-6272 GCA_035444525.1 Gammaproteobacteria bacterium
GCGGCTACGACTACGTGCTGGCGCCCTCCACCACCTTCGGCAAGGACGTCCTGCCGCGAGTCGCCGCGCTGCTCGGCGTGCCACAGGTCTCCGACCTGATGGAGGTCGTCGACGGGCGCACCTTCAAGCGGCCGATCTACGCCGGCAACGTCATCACCACCGTCAAGGTTCCGGACGGTATCCCGGTGCTGGCCACCGTGCGCATTGCCTCCTTCCAGGCGGTAGGCGAGGCCGGCGAGGCGCCGATCATCGCGGTGACGGTGGACGCCAGGCTGCCGACCCACACGCGCTACCTCGGGCTGGCGGAGTCCGGCGGCAGCGACCGCCCCGACCTGCAGAGCGCGGCATGCGTGGTGGCTGGCGGCCGCGGCGTGGGCAGCAAGGAGAACTTCGAGGTCGTCTTCCGGCTGGCCGACAAGCTGGGAGCCGCGGTCGGCGCCAGTCGCGCCGCGGTCGACGCAGGCTACGTGCCGAACGACATGCAGGTCGGCCAGACCGGCAAGATCATCGCTCCCGACCTTTACTTCGCGATCGGCATTTCCGGCGCCATCCAGCACATGACCGGCATCAAGGACGCGGGCTGCATCGTCGCCATCAACAAGGACGGCGACGCGCCGATCTTCGAAGCCGCCGACTTCGGGCTGGTCGGGGACCTGTTCGAAATCCTGCCGCAGCTGGAACGGGCGCTCGACGCCTCATAGCTCGACAATCCGTGGCCCGGCGCCGCCGGTGATGGGCTGATGTCCGGTCGCCGCCGTCCACCAGGGGTGCAACCATGCGCGCGAAACTGATCGTCCTTTCATGCCTGGCCCTGCTCTCCCCGGCCGCCGTTGCAGCCGGGGACGCCACGGTGTCCGAGCGCGTCGACGCGTTGCTGGCCCCCTTCGGCGACGACACGCCCGGCGTCGCCGTCGGCGTGGTGCGGGACGGCCGACTGGTGTTCACCCGCAGTGCGGGCATGGCGGATCTCGGCTTCAGCGTACCCTTCACGGTCGGCACGCCGACCAACATCGGCTCGACCGCCAAGCAGTTCACCGGCTTTGCGCTGGCCTTGCTGCACCAGCGCGGCGAACTGTCGCTCGACGACGACATCCGCCGCTACCTGCCGGACCTGCCGGATTTCGGCACGCCGGTCACGCTGCGGCACCTGGCGAGCCACACCAGCGGCTACCGCGAGTTCCTGAACGCCCTGGCGCTCGCCGGACGGCGCATCGAGAAGGGCGACTGGATCGATGCCGACGAAGCGATCGAACTCGCCAGGCGCCAGCCGGAACTGCAGAACCCGCCGGGCGGAGAGTGGAACTACAACAACACCGGCTACCTCATGCTGGCGATGGTGATCGAGCAGGTCACGGGCCGGCCGTTCGACGAGTGGGTGACTCAGGAGATCCTGCATCCGCTCGGCATGCGCGCCACCGTTTTCAGGACCACGCCGGACGTCATCATCCGCGGCGGGACGACCGGCTACGTCAAGGCGGACGACGGCTTCCGCGAGGCCCGCGACGTGGGCGGCGCGCTGGGCGCCGGCAGCGTCTACACGACGATCGGCGACATGGCGCGCTGGATGCAGCACCTGGGACGGTTCGAGCTCGGCGGGGCCGAGGTGCGCACGCTCATGACCACGCCCTTCGTGCTCAACGACGGCGGCGCCACCAAGTACGGTCTTGGCCTGATCATCGACGAATGGCGGGGCCTGCAGCGCTGGCAACACGGCGGGGGCGACATCGGCCATCTCGCGGCGTTCCATTATTATCCGGAGCTGGACGCCGGCCTGATGGTGTTCGCCAACCACCACGACATCGGCGCCGGGTTCACTGCGGCACTGGCCGAGATTTTCTTCAGCGAGCAGCTCGCACCGGCGGCCGCGGAACAGGCGCCGCCGGCGGACGAGGACGCGCCGTTCGACGATGCCCTGTTCGACCGCTATGCCGGCCGTTACGAGCTCGAAGCAGCGCCCGGCTTCGTGCTGCGGTTCTTCCGCGACGGCGCGCGCTACATGAGCCAGGCAACGGGCCAGCCGGCGGTGGAGATCACGCCCTTGTCCGCCAGCAGCTTCCAGGTCGCCGGCGTCAATGCGCGTGTCAGCTTCGAAGCCGATGAACAGGGCCGGATTACCGCCCTGACCCTGCACCAGAACGGCGCGCACCGGGCCGCGCGGCTGCCGGATGACGAGCTGCCGCCGGCGCCCGATTTCAGCGAGTTTGCCGGGCGCTATTTCAGCGCCGAGCTGGAGACCTACTACGCCATCGAACTGGCGCAAGGCCAGCTGCAGCTCCGCCATCGCCGTTTCGGCCCGGTGGCGCTGCACCCGGTCGAAGGCGACGCCTTCCGCGGCGGGTTCCCGGTGTTCAGCGTGGACTTCGAGCGGGACGATGACGGCGTCGTGACGGGACTGCGCGCCGGCAACGTGCGGGCGCGCGACATCGTGTTCCGGCGCGTGGATTGAGGAGCGGCGCGCGCCATGACGCGCCGGCCCGCATGCTAACCTTGTGCGCCTGATGGTCCGGACGCGGACATGAATGACGAGCCTCTCTGGAAACCCTCGGCGGAACGCGTGGCGCACGCGCAGCTGACGCAGTTCATCAAGGCCGTCAGCGGCGTGCTGGCGCCGAACATCCATGGCTGGGACGAGCTCTGGCGCTGGAGCGTCGAGCATCCCGAGCACTTCTGGCCGGCGGTCTGGAAGTTCTGCGGGATCAAGTCCTCGCATCGCTGGGACACGGTGCTCGAGAGGCCCGACGCGATGCCGGGTGCGAAATGGTTTAGCGGCGCGCGCCTGAACTTCGCCGAAAACCTGCTGCGCCATGACGATTCTCGCCCGGCCCTGGTGTGGCGCGGCGAGGACGGCCGGCGGCGGGTCCACACGCACGCCGAGCTGCATCGCGAGGTCGCGCGACTGGCTGGTGCGATGCGGGCCCTGGGCGTCGGCCCGGGCGATCGAGTCGCCGGCTTCCTGCCCAATTGTCCCGAGGCCGTGATTGCCATGCTGGCGAGCGCCAGCCTCGGCGCGACCTGGTCGTCCTGCTCTCCGGATTTCGGCATCCAGGGGGTGCTGGACCGCTTCGGCCAGATCCGGCCCAGGGTGCTGTTCACGGCCGACGGCTATTTCTACAGCGGCAAGCGGATCGATTCAATGGAGCGCATGCGCGGCGTCCTGCAGCGCCTGGAGGGTGTCGAGCGAGTCGTGCTCGTGCCGTTCCTCGACTCGAATCCGGATGTTTCCACCCTGCCCGGTGCGGTGGCCTGGGACGACTTCCTGTCCGCGGCGACCACGCTCGAATACGCGCAGCTGCCTTTCGATCACCCGCTCTACATTCTCTATTCCTCCGGCACGACGGGCGTGCCCAAGTGCATCGTGCACGGCGCCGGCGGCACGCTGTTGCAGCACCTCAAGGAGCACCGGCTGCACACCGACATCGGCCCGGGGGACGTAGTGTTCTATTTCACGACCTGCGGCTGGATGATGTGGAACTGGCTGGTGTCCGGCCTGGCGACGGGCGCCACGCTGGTGCTCTACGACGGCAACCCGTTCCACCCGGGCCCCGGGGCGCTCTGGGACATGGCTGAGGCGGAAGGCATATCGGTGTTCGGCACCAGCGCCAAGTACCTGGCGGCGGTCGAGAAGGCCGGCTATGCGCCCGGTGAGCATCACCGGCTGGACAAGCTGCGCGCCGTCCTCTCGACCGGTTCGCCGTTGATGCCCGCGTCCTTCGATTTCGTCTACCGGAGCATCAAGCAGGATGTGCAGCTGGCTTCGATTTCCGGCGGCACCGACATCGTCAGCTGCTTCGCGCTCGGCTGTCCGATCCTGCCGGTGCATCGCGGCGAGTTGCAATGTCGCGGCCTGGGCATGGCGGTGGAGATCTTCGACGACGCGGGCCGTGCGCAGACCGATGAACCGGGCGAGCTGGTGTGCACGCGGCCGTTCCCCTCCATGCCGGTGGGATTCTGGAACGATCCGGACGGCGCGAAATACCGTGCTGCGTACTTCGAGCGCTTTGCGGGCGTCTGGCACCACGGCGACTGGGCCCGGCTCACGCCGCACGGCGGGCTCATCATCTATGGCCGCAGCGACGCCGTGCTGAACCCGGGCGGCGTGCGCATCGGCACCGCTGAAATCTACCGGCAGGTGGAGAAGCTGGATGAGATCGTCGAGGCGCTGGCCATCGGCCAGGACTGGGGCGACGACCAGCGCATCGTGCTGTTCGTGCGGTTGCGCGACGGCGTCGCGCTGGACGAGGCCGTGCAGGCGAAAATCCGCAAGACCATCCGCGACAACACCACGCCGCGGCACGTGCCGGCGAAGATTCTCGAGGTGCGGGACATCCCGCGCACGCTGAGCGGCAAGATCGTCGAGCTGGCGGTGCGCAACGTGGTGCATGGCCGCCCGGTGAAGAACACCGACGCGCTCGCCAACCCGGCGGCGCTGGAGGAGTTCCGCAACCGGCCGGAGCTCGCCGCGGACTGATGGATCCCGCCGACAGCGCCAGCCTGCCGGTTACGCCGCTGGCGCGCTATCGCGCCGAGATTGCGCGGCTCGGCTGGTCGCACGACCCTGCGCAGGAGGACGTTGCGCGACGACTCGATGACCTGCGCGCCACGCTGGTCTCACGCCCGCCACCGCGCAGGCGCCTGTTCGCCCGCGCCCGCCCGGTCGCACCGGTGCGCGGGCTGTACTTGTGGGGCGACACCGGTCGGGGCAAAACCTGGCTGGTGGACCTGTTCTACAAGTGCCTGCCCTTTCCCGGCAAGACCCGGCGCCACTTCCACCGCTTTATGGCGGACGTGCATGCCGACCTCCGCGAGCACCGCGCGCATGCCGACCCGCTGGCGCTGGTGGCCGACGGCATTGCGGCGCGCGCCCGGGTGATCTGTTTCGACGAGTTCTTCGTCTCGGACATCGCCGATGCCATGATTCTCGGCACGCTGTTCGAAAAGCTCTTCGCCCGCGGCGTGACGCTGGTGGCGACCTCCAACGTACCGCCCGACGCGCTCTACCAGGACGGCCTGCAGCGCGCCCGGTTCCTGCCGGCGATCGAACAGCTCGAGCGGCACACCGAAGTGGTGCACATCGGCGGCGACGTCGATTACCGGCTGCGCCTGCTGGAACGCGCCGAGATTTATCACCAGCCGCTGGGCCCGGCGGCAGAGGCCGGCCTGGCCGCGCTGTTCGAGGCCTCCGCCCCGGCGGATACCCGCAATCGTGGCGAGCTGCGCGTGCTCGGCCGGTCCATCCCGGTGCGCCACCGTGCCGACGGTGTCGCCTGGTTCGATTTCGAGGCCATCTGCGGGGGTCCGCGCAGCCAGTCCGATTACATCGAGATCGCCCGCAGCTTCCACACCGTACTGGTCTCCGGCGTGCCGCAGTTCACGGCCGAGAACGAGAACGAGGCGCGCCGTTTCATCGCGCTGGTCGACGAGTTCTACGATCGCAAGGTGAAGCTGATCCTCTCGGCCGCCGTGCCGCTCGAGTCGCTGTATGGCGGCAGGCGGCTGGCCTTCGAGTTCAAGCGCACGACCAGCCGACTGGAGGAAATGCGCGCTCAGCCCTATCTCGCGGCGCCGCACCTGCCTTGAGCCGCTGCCTGGCGCTGCGCGCTTAAGATCGATTTAAGGCCGCGCCGCTAGAGTGCGTCCATGCGATCGCGCATTGCCCCACTCTCTCCGGCGTTCCTGACGTTGCTGTGCAGCCTGGCACTCGTAGTCTTCTACAACGGGCAGTTCTGGGGCACCCTGCTCGCGGCGATGCCGGCGCGTGGCGCCGGCGAACTGGCCTTTGTCGCGTCCTTCGGCGTCCTGCTGGTCATCCTGTTCAACTTGTTTCTCCAGGCTGTTCCCGCGACACTGCTGAGGCCGGTTCTCACCCTGGCGCTCGTCGCGGCCGCCGCCATCTCTCATTTTGCTGGCACCTACGGCACGGTCATCGACCGCCACATGATCGCGAGCCTGCTGCAAACCGATTTCCGCGAAGCTCGCGACCTGCTTAGCACCTCAATGGCCTTGCGCCTGCTGCTTCTGGGCTTATTGCCCTCGCTCATCGTCTGGCGGATTCCGCTTGCCAGGCGCACCTGGCGCCGGGCATCGGCAGTACGGCTCGGCACCATTGTGTCCAGTGTCGCATTACTGGTGCTCATCCTGTGGCCCGGGTACCAGGACTACGCATTCTTCCTGCGGGAACACCGACAGCTCGGCGGCATGGTCAACCCCGCCACCGCCCTCATAGCAACGGTCAAGCTGGCCATGGACGAACCGCTCGCCGCGGGCCCGCCCAG
>DAOMOU010000133.1:0-6258 GCA_035444525.1 Gammaproteobacteria bacterium
TGTCCTGGAGCGGGTGATGGGAATCGAACCCACGTTCGTAGCTTGGGAAGCTACTGTTCTACCATTGAACTACACCCGCCCGACGTAGCGTTCGAGATTCTACTGGCTCCGGCGGCCCTAATCCATTCCTGCAAGCGCGCCGCCAGGCCTGGCCTGCTGGCCAGTGCCGGCGGGAACCGCTCGCAGGCTGGTTTGGCTCAATGCTCGAGATAGCTGGCCGCCTTCACTCCCTGCAGCGCCGACTCCACCGCCCCGGGGGGCATCAGGTGGCTACGGTCAAGGACCCGGTCGAGTTCGGTCAGCGGGTCGGCGGCGGACGCCGGGCGCGTGCCGAGCACAAAATCGGCGAGCTCCTGTCGCGTCAGTGACAGATGCACGGGTGCCTCGGCGTCCACGTCTGAGATCACGATGACGGCATTGCGCAACTCAACCTGCCGGATGCGCGGGTCGCCTTCGACAGCGAGCGTG
This sequence comes from Gammaproteobacteria bacterium, assembly GCA_035444525.1. Classification (GTDB taxonomy): domain Bacteria; phylum Pseudomonadota; class Gammaproteobacteria; order Steroidobacterales; family XN24; genus XN24. The sequence continues at coordinate 469 of DAOMOU010000133.1, forward strand.
AACATCAGTCGCTGCGCCTCGGCCTGGCGCGGATCGACGAGGTAGCGCACGAACTGCAGGTTCTCATCCACGGAGGCCGCTGCGAGTGCCTGCGCGGCGGGGGTGCCGAGGAAACGGCGAATCACGTCGAAGGTCAGCGGCTGGCCCTTGAACTGCAAGCCGCCTTCGATCTGCAGCGCCTCCGACAGGTACCAGCCGCGCGCGTTGGCCGATGAGGTCCGCTGGCCGAGCTGGCGCGCCGCCGAGGCCCGGAGCTCGAGCGCCTCGGAGTCAGCCGGATCGAGTTCCAGCAGCAGGGATGTCAGGGTGAGGGTCCACCGCCAGTCGGTGAGTCCGCCCGCGGCGTTGGCTTCCGCGGCGGCTTTGCGGACGGCGGCCTGGCCACCTATCATCTGGACGGTACGCACGGCTTCCTCGTTGACGGACAGCGGATTGATGTCGGCGACGTCGCCGCCGAACCAGCCCATCGTGCCATTGAAGACCTGCCGGACGTGGCTTTCTACCTGCCCGTAGTTCTCCCAGTCGCCGCGCAGGTGCTGCGGCATATACACCTCCTCGGCGGCCCTACGCGCATCCACCCCGCGGGCAATCATGCGCAGCGTCTGGTCGTGAATAAGTTGCACCTGGTCAAGGGCACGCTGGACCGCATTGCGGACCGCATCTTCGCCCTTGACGGTTGGGCCGTGAATGTCGAGCAGGATTTCCGCGTTCTTCGACTCGATCCAGCGGCCGTCCTCAACAAACACCGCCGGGTTGCGATACGAACCACCGCGCAGCGAGTACACGTTGAAGATGCCGCCCGGCACCATGAAGTTGGTCACGAGCATGCGCTTGCGCGCGAAATAGAAGCCGACGCTGTCGTTAGCGTCCGAGCGATTGGGAGCGACCTGCACCGGCTCGCCGGCGACGACGACGTCTATGACGCGACCGTCCGGGAAGAGACGCGTGGGCGGCTGGTAGCTGGACCCGGCCAGCAGTTTGTCGGGCGTGAAGCCGAGCGTGTTCGGAAAGGCATCGGGACCGTTTTGTGGATGGAAGACGCCGAACTGGGCGGCCGCTCGTGCCTGGTAGGTGCCGCTCAGGACGCTGATGCCGGTCGAGCGTCTGAGGTTGCGGTCCAGATGCTCGTGTCCCCAGACCTCCGTCCCTTCGTCGAGCCATGCGCCGATTCCGTTGCCATAGTGCCAGTGGGTCAGGAGGATCGCGGCCACCCTGATTGGCCCGCCGAGCGACTCCTCGAGCATGGCGCGCATCTCGGTGGCGGCCGGCGTGTGGTCGCCGGTGTCGATGATGATCCAACCCTCGGGAGCTTTGATCGCGAAACTGCTCGCGATGCCCCAACCGCGCATCGCGTACACGCCGTCGGTCACTTGCTCGACGCGCTTGGTGTCGCCGATGCCCCATTTGTCGTTGGCAAGCAGCGCGGCCTGGGTCGTCACCGCGCCGTTGGGGCCGGTGACGGTTTCAGTGCGCAGGGACGGGCTGTGCCAGGAACGCTCGCCGTCGGCACTGGCCGCAGCTTGGGCCGGGGAGCCGGGGGACGCGGCCAAGACGATGACTGCGCAGGCCAGGATGTTGAGCATACTGATTTTCATAGCCGGCTTTTCTCTCGGTTCAGTTAGTGTTCGAGGCCGTGGTTGTAATCGCGGTCGCCCTTGTCGTCGAGCACTGCCGGCTTGGTCATCGTCGGCGGCATCAGCCGGCTGCGGTCGAGCACGCGATCCAGCTCGGCCAGCAGTTCCCCGCCGGCCCTCGCCGGCGCACCCTTGCCGACGACGAAATCCGCCAGCTCGCTGCGCGTCACGTCGACGTGGCGGGCGCCGACAGAGTCGACCGGCAAGATGACGAGCACGCCGTTGCGCAGCTCGACTCGCCGGATCTGCGGGTCGCCCTCGGCCGCGATGGTGAACGCTAATCGCTTGCCTTCCGCCTTGCCGGGGTCAATGAGGTAGCGGACGAACTGCAGGTTCTGGTCGACAGAAACCGCCGCCAGGCGATCGAGTCGCGGTGTGTTGAGGAACGTGCGGATCCCGTCCATTGTCTGCGGCTGTCCCTGCACGAGAAGGTTGCCCTCCATCTGCAGCGCTTCGGTGATGTAGAACCCCCGCGCGTTGGCCGAGTCGGTGCGCTGGCCGAGGGCACGCGCCGCCGTCGCACGAGTCTGCCGCGCGGCCGGGTCCGCGGGATCGAGCCGGAGCAGCAGCGAGGTGAGCTTGAGGCCCCAGCGCCAGTTCGCGAGCCCGCCGTCGGCCACCGCCCGAGAGGCCATTTCCTGCACCCTCGCGCGGCCGCCCATCGCCTGCACCATCCGCTCGGCTTCTTCTTTGAGCGCGAGCGGGTTGATCTGGTAGACGTCGCCGTCGAACCAGCCGATGTTCCCGTTGTAGACCTGCCGTACGTGGCTCTCGACCTGGCCGTAGCCTTCACGGTCCTCGCGCAGGTTGCGGGGCACGTAGATCGTCTCTGCCGCCTCGCGGGGACCCAGGCCGCTCGCGACCAGGCGCAGCGTCTGGTCATGGATCAGCTGCACCGAGTCGACGGAGCGCTCCAGCGCTTCCCGCACCACCTCCTCCCCCCGGAGCGTCGGACCGTGGATGTCGAGCAGGATCTCGGCATTCCTGGACTCGACCCAGCGCGCGTCGTCCACCAGGATCTCGGGATTCCGGAAGGCGCCGCCGCGCAGCGTGTAGATGTTGAAGATGGTGTCGATCACGAGGAAGTTGGTCACAATCAGCCGCCGTTGCGGGAAGTAGATCGCGACGCTGTCCGTCGTATCCGTGCGGCTCGGCGCGACCTGGATCGGCTCGCCGCCGATGACCAGCTCGACGACCTTGCCGTCCACGAATAGTTTCGTCGGCGGTTGGTAGCTGGACTCCACCAGGAACTTCTCGGGAGTGAAGCTGAGCAGGTTCGGGAACGCGTCGGGGCCCGTCGCCGGGTGAAACACGCCGAACTGCGCAGTGGCCCGCGAATTGAGGTATCCGCCCAGGACGCTGACGCCGCCGGAGGCGATCCGGTTGCGGTCCAGGTGCTCGTGACCCCAGATCTCGGTGCCCTGGTCCAGCCACGCAGCGGTGCCGTCTGCGTAGTGCCAGTGCGTCAGCAGGATCGCCGCGACCTTGATCTTGCCGCCGACGGCTCGCTCGAGCGCCTCGCGCATTTCGGTCGCGGCCTGGGTGGAGTCGCCGGTGTCGACAATGATCCACCCGTCCGCCGCTTCGATGGCGAAGCTGTGCGCGATGCCCCAGCCGCGCAGCGCGTACACGCCTTCAGCAACCTGCTCGGCGATCTTCGCTTCGGTCACGCCCAGCCGCGGGTTGACGCTGAGCGCCGTGCGGGTCGTGATGGCCCCGTTGGGCCCTGTAACGGTCTCGGTGACCAGGGACTGGCTGTGCCAGGATGCCGTCGGCGCGGACTCCCGGCTGCCGCTCGCGGCGTCGGCAGCACTGGCGGCAGGGCTTGCTCCCAGCGCACAGGCAGCCAGGAGGGTGAGAATGTTCGGCTTGCGGAAGGGCATTGCGGCTACCTCGTCATGCGGCATGGGGCCCGGCGTTCAGCATCGGGTTGGTGTCGATGCACCGTTCGGTGCGGACTCAGATAGCACGGCACGGCGACATGCATTGCGCAAAATGGGACAATCGCCGCGCCACCCGGCAACTTCCGGGGAGGAGTCCGCATGGCCAAGTCCCCTGACCAGAGCAGCCCAGCCGCCTTCCCGCTCCGCGGCTGGTTCGCAGACACCCATCCCGGCTTCAGGCAGGCGATCTTCGCCATGGCCCGGCCGAAGTCCTACGCGGCCGGCCACGTGATCTACAAGGCAGGCGATGCGGGGCGAGAGTTTTTCGGCGTCCGCTCAGGCGTAGTCACCATGCAGGGCAGGTTCACCCATCCGGATGCGGTGATGCTGCACATGCTGCGGGCCGGCGACTGGTTTGGCACCGCGCCGGTGCTGGCGGGCCGGAGCCGTCGCGCCACCGCAGTGGCGCGCACCGACGTGGAGCTCCTGCTCGTGCCCGGCGGGGAGCTGCAAGCGCTGCTGCGGCACCACCCGGAGTGGATTGTCGATCTCGCGCGCGACGTGGTGTATTTCCTGGACGTGGCATTACAGGGATCTGCCGACCTGCTGATCCGGGATGCCGCGGCGCGCTGCGCGGCCGTCCTGCTGCGCCTGGCCGGGCGGCGCTGGGCGTCGGAGCCGGACGCAGACCTGCCCGCCGAGATCCCGGTGTCGCAATCGGACCTCGCCATGCTCTGCAACCTGTCCCGGAGTACCGTCAGCCGCGTCGTGAAAGAGCTCGCGGGCCATCGACTGGTGACCCTCGGCTACAAGTCGCTGACAGTCATAGACCCAACGAGACTGCGCGCCGTTGCCGACGGCGGCGGCTTGTAGCCCTCCATCGACCCATAGGCCAGGGCGCGGCATCTTTGAAGGCTGCCGCCGCTCATGGCTAGAATGGCCCTGTGCCTCGAGGCAGACAAGGCGGTCGCCAATGAGACCATGACTGCGCCCCGTTCGTCCTCGCCCAGGTTCACCAGCAGGCTGCCGAAATTGTTCAGCAGGAAACTGTGAATCCTCCGGTCCCCCTCGGCCAGGCCTTCATGCGCCAGCCCCGCCTCGAAGTGCTCGGCGGCCACCTCCAGCTGCCCGAGGTCTTCCCAGGTGTTGCCCATGTTGAGGTACAGGCCCGGGATCTGGTGCTGGCCGGCACCGCTCTCGCGAATGATTTCCAGGCTCCTCTGCAAATGCTCCAGGGCCCGCTCGAGCTTGCCCATCCGCCGCGAAATCATGCCGAGGTTGTTGTAGGCGAGCGCAGTCCTCATGTGCCATTCGCCGAAGTTCGCCCGGCTGATCTCCAGTTCACGCAGGAAATAGCGGTGCGCCGTGTCGTACTCGCCGACCACCGCATGTGACCACACGCCGGCCGCCACGGAGATGCGCGCCATGCTCGAGGAGACGCTCGGCCGCAAAGTCAAGGTGGCCGCGATTCTTCTGACCCACTGGCACTACGGCAACGGCATCGGCGCGTGGCTCGACGAGGGCGCGGAGGTCTGGGGACACGAGCACCTGGACCGCAACTTCAGCGCCTCGACCAGCATCAGTGTCCTGAGCGGCACCTACCAGGCGCGGGCAGCCGCCCAGTTTGGCGTCTTCCATCCCCAGAGCGGTCCCGACGCGTTCCCCAACATGCTCGGTTTCACGCCGGAGAAACTGACGGCCGGATCCAGCTACCAGCCGCCCACGCGGCTCTTCCCGGACGGACGCGTCATCGACTTGGTCGTGGCCGGCGAACCGGTGCAGGTCGCTCCCCTCCGGACGGACGCTTCCGACAGCGTTGGTTTCTATTTCCCGCGCTGGCGCATGCTCGTGACCAACGTCATGCCGTGTGGCGCCGTCTTCAACATCTATACGCTGCGCGGCGGCTCGTATCGGAATCCGGCGGTCATGATCCAGGACGCGCGCTGGTTCGAGTCGAAGAACGCGGAAATTCACCTCGACATTCATTACCCCACCCTCAAGGGAGAGGACGTGGTGCGCGACGCGGTCCAGCGCTTTCTCGACCAGGTCCAGTTGACCCACGATCAAACCCTGCGCCTGATCGCGCACGGCCGGGACGGTCGACAAGCGGCCGAAGAGGTCTACATCCCGCACCACCTGCGTGGCGACTGGGAGAACTACGGGCAGGTCGAAAGCCACGTCCGCCAAGTCTACAACGGCACGATGGGCTGGTTCGGCGGCGACGTGTACGACATCAATCCGCTGTCCGGGAACGAGGAAGCGGCGCGTACCGT
>DAOMOU010000134.1:0-6227 GCA_035444525.1 Gammaproteobacteria bacterium
TCCGCTTCAACGACGCCGTGCTGCGCCACCTGGTGATGCGCCGCGACGAGGCCGATACCGAGCAGTCGCTGATCATGAAGAACAAGGACGAGAAGACCGACAAGCCGGAGCGCGGTGAGCGCCGGCGTCGCGACGACGACGAGTCCCCGTCCACCAGCAGCGACAGCGACGGCGAATCCGCCGGCGACGCCGCCGAAGCCGCCTGAGGAGCACGCACATGTCCAAGTTCTTCCGCCGCCGCAAGTTCTGCAAGTTCACCGCCGAGGGCGTCAAGGAGATCGACTACAAGGATCTCAACACCCTGCGCCAGAACCTCACCGAGAACGGCAAGATCGTGCCGAGCCGCATCACCGGCACCAAGTCGCGCTACCAGCGCCAGCTGGCGCTCGCGGTCAAGCGCGCCCGCTTCCTCGCGCTGATCCCGTACACCGACAACCACAACGTCTGAGCGAACCCGTAGGAGCGGGCCATGCCCGCGACCTGTCGCAACCACCGACCTCCGGTCGCGCCCATGGGGCGCTCCTACGAACGAAGCATCCGTCCGATTCGGACAGCAACCGTTGCGACGCCTTGCCGCGCCGCTAACGAATACGGAGCAATGACATGAAACTGATCCTCCTGCAGCGCGTCATCAACCTCGGTGCCCTCGGCGACACCGTCGACGTCAAGCCCGGCTACGGCCGCAACTACCTGGTCCCGCAGGGCAAGGCCGTGCCGGCCACCGTCGCCAACCTCGCCGAGTTCGAGGCCAAGCGCGCCGAGTACGAAGCCAAGGCGCAGTCCATCGCCGACGAGGCCCAGGCCCGTCTGGCCAAGCTGGAAGGCGCGAGCGTGACCATCTACGCCAACGCCTCGACCGAAGGCAAGCTGTACGGCTCGGTCGGCCCGCGCGACATCGCCGAGGCCCTGACCAAGACCGTCACCGAGGTCGAGAAGTCGGAAGTGGTGTTGGGCGAAGGCCCGCTGCGCAACACCGGTGAGTTCGAGGTCGTCATCCACCTGCACGCCGACGCCGAGACCACGGTCAAGGTGATCGTCGCACCGGAAGCGGCCTGACCGCAGCCTCATCGCCGCACGCAAGACCCGACAGGCGCCGAAAGGCGCCTGTTTTTTTGGGGTTTCTCCCATCCATGTGGTCCGTGCCATTGTCGTAGGAGCGGGCCATGCCCGCGACCGGGCACTCGGGTATCCCGGTCGCGCCCCGGACAGGAGCATCGACTCGGTTGTTTGCCGGCACGGCGCGCGGCGGCGCGTTCATCATCCCGGCAGCGGCAGGATATGCGCGGCGCGGAGCGCCCCTACGCGCGGGCCGTTCGTCAGCCCCGCTTCCAGCGCACGCCCTGGGGGGTGTCCTCGAGCAGGATGCCTTCGCCGGCGAGCTGTTCGCGGATGGCGTCGGCGCGGGCGAAGTCGCGGGCCTGCTTGGCGGCGCTGCGTTCGTCGATCAGGGCCTGGATCCGGGCATCGTCATCGCCGGAGGCGCCGCGCGCGAACCAGGCCTGCGGCGCCTGCTGCAGCAGGCCCAGCGCCAGTCCGGCGCCCAGCAGTTCCGACTTGAGCCGTTGCCGGTCGTCCGCGGTGCCGGCCTTGCGCGCTTCGCCGGCGATGCGGGCGATCTCGGCCAGTGCCGCCGGCGTGTTGAGATCGTCGTCCAGCGCGTCCTCGACCGCCTGCGGGATCGCCGCCGCGGCCTCGACGTCGGCCAGGTCGCGCAGCGTGCCGTACAGCCGGTCCAGGGTGCGCACGCTCTGTTCGATCAGGGCGTCCGACCAGTCCAGCGGCTGGCGGTAGTGGGCCGAGAGCAGGGCGTAGCGCAGCGCCTCGGGCGGGTGCTGCGCGACCAGGTCGTGGACCTTCTCGATGTTGCCCAGCGACTTCGACATCTTCGCCCCGGACAGGGTCAGCATGCCGTTGTGCAGCCAGGTGCGGGCGAACACGCGGCCGCCGTGGGCGCACTCGCTCTGGGCGACCTCGTTCTCGTGGTGCGGGAACTGCAGGTCGACGCCGCCGGCATGGATGTCGATGGTCTCGCCCAGGTGCGCGGCGGCCATCGCCGAGCACTCGATGTGCCAGCCGGGGCGGCCGCGGCCCCAGGGCGAATCCCAGCCGGGCAGCTCGTCGCTCGACGGCTTCCACAGCACGAAATCGCCCGGGTCGCGCTTGTACGGAGCGACCTCGACGCGGGCGCCGGCCAGCATCTCGTCCGGGTCGCGCCGCGACAGCTTGCCGTAGCCGGGGAAGGTCGCGACCGCGAACAGCACGTGGCCGTCCGCCTCATACGCGTGTCCGCCCTCGATCAGCGCCTCGATCATCGCGATCATCTGCGCGATGTGTCCGGTGGCGGCGGGCTCGATGTCGGGGGCGAAGACGCCCTCGACCCCCAGCGCGGCCATGTCCTCGCGGTAGGCGGCGGCGAAGCGGTCGGTGATGACGGCGATGGGCACGCCCGCGGTGCGCGCTGCGGTGTTGATCTTGTCGTCGACGTCGGTGATGTTGCGCGCGTAGCGCAGGTCGCCGTGACGGCGGCGGAGCAGGGCGGCGAGCACGCCGAACACCACCGGGCCGCGTGCGTTGCCGATGTGCACGTAGTTGTAGACCGTCGGCCCGCACAGGTACATGGTCGGGCGGGCCGGGTCGAGCGGCACGAAGGCCTCGACCCGGCGGCTCAGGCTGTTGAACAGGCGCAGGGACATCCGGATACCGCAGCGTAAACAGGCGATTCTAGCGGCCGCAGCCGCGCCACGACAGCGGATTCAGCCGGTGGCCGGCCAGCTGTGCCTACACTGCCCGGCAATGGCCCGCGTCCAGACCAACTTTCCTGCCGCCCGAAGGGGCCGCCTCGTCCTCGCCGCCTGCATGCTGGCGTTCGTGCTGCCGGTGATGCCGGCCGTCGCGCAGGATGCCGCCGGTGCCGACGGGCAGTCGGAGAACGTCCGCATCGAATATGCCCAGGTGCTGCGCGCCGAGCCGGTCTACCAGACCCTGCGCGCGACCTCGATGGTCGAGCGCTGCGACGCCTCGACGCCGGTGGAGACCGAGGAGAAGACCGGCATCGCCCGCGTCATCGGTGCGGTCAGGGGGGCGCTGACGCCCGACCCCAAGGTCGAGGAGGTGGCGCCATCGGCGGGCGGCGAATGCCGGATGGTGCCAATGGAGCGTGAGTTCCGGCGCCCGATCGCCTATGACGTGGACTACGTGCACAAGGGCGTGAAGTACCGCTCGCGGCTGCCGGCCGACCCGGGCAACCGGCTGCGGGTGCGGGTCTCGGTGACGCCGGTGGTTTCAGCCGAAACCCCTTGAGATCAAGTGTTTGTTGCAGTGCGGCGCACGCCGTGCGAGGATGCCGGCCGTGGAAAACGCCTCCGCCAGCGCCGTGCTCCTGACCACCGCCCGCATGGCGGCGGGCATGACTTCGCGCGCGCGCCGACCGGATCCTTGCACCTGAGCTGGGGCTACCGGACGTTTTCGCCGTCATGCCGGAACCCAGCCAGAGGCTGGGTTTTTTCGTTTCTGAACTACGACAACCGCAACATCACCGACTTCGAGTAGCCCCGATGAAGCACTTCCTGAATACGCAGGACTGGAGCCGCGCCGAGCTTGACGCGCTGCTGGCGCAGGCCGCGCAGTACAAGCAGCACAAGCTCGGCGACGCGCTCAAGGGCCGCTCGATCGCGCTGGTGTTCTTCAACCCGTCGATGCGCACCCGCACCAGCTTCGAGCTGGGCGCGTTCCAGCTCGGCGGGCACGCCGTGGTGCTGCAGCCGGGCAAGGACGCATGGCCGATCGAGTTCGACCTGGGCACGGTGATGGACGGTGACACCGAGGAGCACATCGCCGAGGTGGCGCGGGTGCTGGCCCGCTACGTCGACCTGATCGGCGTGCGCGCCTTCCCCAAGTTCAGGGACTGGGCCTACGACCGCGAGGACCGCGTGCTCAAGGCCTTCGCGAAGTACTCCACCGTGCCGGTGATCAACATGGAGACGATCACCCATCCCTGCCAGGAGCTGGCCCATGTGCTGGCGCTGCAGGAGCATTTCGGCACCAGTGATCTGCGCGGCAGGAAGTACGTGCTGACCTGGACCTACCATCCCAAGCCGCTCAATACCGCCGTGGCCAACTCCGCCCTGACCATCGCCACGCGCATGGGCATGGACGTGACCCTGCTGTGCCCGACGCCGGAGTACGTGCTCGACGAGCGCTACATGGGCTGGGCGCAGGACAACGTCGCCGAGAGTGGCGGCTCGTTCCGGGTCAGCCACGACATCGAGAGCGCCTACACCGGCGCCGACGTGGTCTACGCCAAGAGCTGGGGCGCGCTGCCGTACTTCGGCAACTGGGACCCGGAAAAGCCGATCCGCGACCGCTTCAGGCACTTCATGGTCGACGAGGCCAAGATGGCGCTGACCAGCAACGGCGTGTTCAGCCACTGCCTGCCGCTGCGCCGCAACGTCAAGGCCACCGACGCGGTGATGGATTCGCCCAGCTGCATCGCCATCGAGGAAGCCGGGAACCGGCTGCATGTGCAGAAGGCGATCATGGCCGCCCTCGTCGGGCGGCCCTGACCGCCGGGATTCGGGATTCGGGATTGGGGATTCGCGAGAGCACCGTCCTGACCCCTCCTGCATCCGACCACCCTTCCAGAGACTTCCCCCATGTCGCAGCAAATTGCTTCACCGAATCCCGAATCCCCAATCCCGAATCCCGCGGCTGAAAGCCGCGACATCGTCCTCGCTTTCTCCGGCGGCCTCGACACCAGCTTCTGCGTGCCCTGGCTGCAGGAGCGCGGCTGGAACGTGCACACGGTGTTCGCCGATACCGGCGGCGTCGATGCCGACGAGCGCGAGTTCATCGAGAAGCGCGCCGCCGAGCTGGGCGTGGCCAGCCATGTCACCGTCGACGGCGGCCCGGCGATCTGGGCCGGTTTCGTCAAGCCCTTCGTCTGGGCGGGCGAGGGCTACCAGGGCCAGTACCCGCTGCTGGTGTCGGACCGCTACCTGATCGTCGACGCCGCGCTCCGGCGCGCCGCGGAACTGGGCACCAACGCCATCGCCCACGGATGCACCGGCATGGGCAACGACCAGGTGCGCTTCGACCTGGCGATCAAGGCCAGCGGCGACTACCGCATCGTGGCGCCGATCCGCGAGATCCAGAAAGAGCACACCCAGACCCGCGCCTACGAGCAGGCCTACCTGCAGGAGCGCGGCTTCGGCGTGCGTGCCAAGCAGATGGCCTACACGATCAACGAGAACCTGCTGGGCGTGACCATGTCCGGCGGCGAGATCGACCAGTGGCAGGCGCCGGGCGAAGGTTCGCGCGGCTGGTGCGCGCCGCGCAGCGCATGGCCGGCCGAGCCGCTGACGGTGAGCCTGAAGTTCATCAATGGCGAGGCGGTGGAACTCGACGGCAAGGCGTTGCCGGGCGAGCAGATCCTGGCCAGGCTCAACAAGCTGTTCGCGTCCTACGGCGTGGGTCGCGGCATGTACACCGGCGACACCGTGATCGGGCTCAAGGGCCGAATCGTCTACGAGGCGCCGGGCCTGGTCGCGCTGCTGGCCGCGCACCGTGCGCTCGAGGAGGCGGTGCTGAGCAAGCAGCAGAACCGCTTCAAGCCGGAGGTCGCGCGCAAGTGGGTGGAACTCGTGTACGAAGGCTTCTTCCACGACCCGCTCAAGACCGACCTCGAAGCCTTCCTCGCCTCGTCGCAGGAGAAGGTCAATGGCGAGGTGGTGCTGGAGACCCGCGGTGGCCGCGTCGACGCGGTGGCAGTGGCGTCGCCGCACCTGCTGCACTCCAAGGGCGCCACCTACGCGCAGTCGGCCGACTGGGGCGTGGAGGAGGCGGAGGGCTTCATCAAACTGTTCGGGATGAGCAGCACGCTTTGGGCGGAGGTCAATCGCTGACGCCGTTCGTAGTTCGTGGTTGGTCGTTGGTGGGCCCCGTGTTCACCAACTACCAACAACCAACTACCAACCCACGCGAATCAGGACGATGCTGGAAAGTATCCTCAACCACCTCGAAACCCTGGTGTCCTTCGACACCCGCAACCCGCCGCGGGCGATCACCACCGGCGGGATCTTCGACTACATCCGCACACAGCTGCCGGACTTCCGCGTCGAGGTCACCGACCACGGCGCCGGTGCGGTGTCGCTGTTCGCCGTGCGCGGCAATCCGACGCGGCTGTTCAACGTGCACATCGATACCGTGCCGTCCTCGCCGCACTGGAGCGC
>DAOMOU010000135.1:0-6119 GCA_035444525.1 Gammaproteobacteria bacterium
CATCGCGCCGGGCGCCAGTGGCGATCTCGCCCTCTGGCGGCGTGATGACGGCGTCGATACCGAGCTGGTGGACGGCGTCGAGGACCTGTGGCTGCGCTACGGCGAGGATCTCAACAACGACGGCGCGCCCAACGTGTACGTCGAGGCGGCGGCGGTCGGCAACTGGAGCCGCGTGCGCAGCCTGCGCATCAGCCTGCTGCTGGCCAGCAACGAGGACAACGTGACCGAGGGCGCCCAGCCGGTGGATTTCCGCGGCGCCGTCGTCGTGCCCGCCGACAATCGCTTCCGCCAGGTGCTGACGACCACCGTCGGCCTGCGCAACCGGCTTCCCTGAGGCAAGAGAATCATGAAGGCAAAGCAGCCAGAGCAATCCCTGACCCGGCAACGCGAGCGCGGCTCCGCGCTGGCGGTGGCGCTGATTTTCCTGCTGCTGATGACGCTGCTGGGCATATCGGCCATGCGCGGCAGCAACATGCAGGAGCGCATGGCGGGCAACCTGCGCGATCGCAACCTGGCTTTCCAGGCGTCCGAAGCGGCACTGCGCGGCGGCGAGACCTGGCTGCTGAACATCGTCAACCAGCAGACGGCCGACCTCAATGCGCAGATGCTCAATCCGGCGGCCTGGGACGGCGCAGCGCCGGCTCCGACCGGCAGCGTCGCCGCGCTCGACGGACAGCTCGCGTCCGACCCCGAGTTCTATGTGGGCCCGCCGAGCCTGCGGCGCGTCGGTATCCAGCTGCCGCCCGACTTCAGGCGCATCTACCCGGTCACGGCCCGCGGTGAGGGCGGTTCGGACAACGCCGTCGTCGTGTTGCAGTCGACCTTCGAGCCGCCGCAATGACCGGCGTGAATACCAAGATTCCAGTCCTGGCGCCAACGGGCATGCCGAGGAGTACCGAGATGAAAGTGGAAACGCGTCGATCCGCAATGTTGCGCCGGCTGGGTGCTGGAATGGCGGCGTTCGCCCTGTCGCTGCTGTCCGTCGGCACGGCGAATGCGAACGTCAGCATCGCCAACTCGCCGTTGTTCGTGACCTCGAGCGCCGATCCCAACATCCTGTTCATCATCGACGACTCCGGCTCGATGCAATGGGAAACGATGCCCGACGCGCTCACCAACATCTTCAGCGCCGGGTGCTGCACGAACTACATGATGTGGGTGTACCCGCGCACGGCGGGGCTGCACGGCGGGGGTGACTACGACGGCATTCGCGTGCCGTCCTTTGCGACCACCAGCATCATGGGCCACGTCTACCGCTCGGCGCTGGTCAACACCGTTTACTACAATCCGGGTATCACTTACCTGCCGTGGGCCAATGCCGACGGCAGCCGGATGCCGAATGCCTCGCCCACTGCGGCGCCGAACCGGCCGCTGTTCCCGGGCTACGGCACGCGCAACCTGACCGTGAACAACACGCAGGCGGCCCGCTGGGTCGAAAACCGGACCAATGCGGACGTCAATGCGACGCGGACGTTCTTCCCCGCCGTCTATTCGACCTACACCGGGCCGGCGATCGCCGACCTGAACGCGGCGATCAACGATGCCGCCAGTCCGCTTTGGACCATCGCCAATTACCAGCGCACGGAGATCATCCCGGCCAACGCGCCGTTCACGGGCGAGGGCCGCGTGAACCGCAGCGACTGCACCGCCGGCTCCTGCACCTATGACCAGGAAATCCAGAACTTCGCGAATTGGTACAGCTATCATCGCAACCGGATCTTTGCGTCCCGCGCGGGCATCGGCAGCGCCTTCTCGGTGCAGCCGGAAAGCATGCGCGTCGGCTTAGGCGCCATCAACACGACGGGTACCGTGATCCGCGGCGTGCGCCCGTTCGCCGGCACCGACCGGACGGCGTTCTTCGACGACCTTTACCGGCAGAACATTCCGCCGCAGGGCACGCCGCTGCGACTGGCGCTGGACGGCGCCGGCCAGTACTTCTCACGCACCGACGATCTCGGGCCATGGAGCAGCACGCCGGGGGAGGCCGGCGGCGTCGATCTCGAGTGCCGGCAGAGCTACTCGATCCTGATGACCGACGGCTCGGCCTCGGGCACCAACACCTATGCCGCGGCCGGCACACGCCGCGACAACAACGACGGCTCGGGCTCCAATTCCATGGTAATCAACAACCCGGCGCAGGGCGGGTCCGACTACACCTACACGCCGACCGATCCTTTCCAGGACGGGCGCAGCAACACCCTGGCCGACGTGGCCATGTATTACTGGAAGCGGGACCTCAGGCCGGACCTGCCGAACCTGGTGCCGACCACCGAGACGAACCCGGCGTTCTGGCAGCACATGGTGACCTTCGGCGTGGGCCTCGGCGTGAGCGGCACCATCGATCCCGCGACGGCCTTCGCGGCCATCGAGACCGGCACGCCGATCGCCTGGCCGGATCCCGAGTACGGCACCACCAACTGTACCGGCGCGGCCTGCCTGGCACGCTCCGACGACGTGCTGCATGCGGCCGTGAATTCGCGCGGCGGTTTCTTCAACGCCAAGGACCCGGAGGAGTTCGCCATCGAGCTGGCGAGCGTACTCGAGGACATCGTCGCACGCGTCGAAAGCTCGGCGACCTCCGCCGCGACCAGCTCGGCCGTGCTGCAGACCGACACGCTGTTGTACACCGCGGGCTTCCGCAGCGGTGACTGGTCCGGCCGACTCGACGCGCGGGCGGTCAACGAGGACGGCAGCCTCGGCGGGCAGGTGTGGGACGCCGAGGTCCAGCTCGCCCTCAAGACGCCCGCTGCCCGGAACATCGTGACCCGGCGCAGCGATACCGGCGTGGCGGTGACGTTCCAGTTCGCCAACCTCAGCGCGGCCCAGCAGGCGGCGCTCAATCGCGATCCGAGCGGCGTCAACGACGGGCTCGGTGCGCAGCGGGTGGCCTGGCTGCGCGGCGACGACAACGCGCATGGCTCGTTCCGCAGCCGGTTGCCGGCGGGCGGCACGGCGCCCAACGACCTGCGTCTGCTGGGCGACATCGTCAACTCGAACCCGAAATTCCAGGACGGCGTGCTGTACGTCGGCGCCAATGACGGCATGCTGCACGCCTTCAATGCGGAAACGGGCGAGGAACTGTTTGCCTACGTCCCGAGCCCGATGCTCGTGCCCGAGGGCAGCGATACCTTCGCGCCGGTGAGCCGGTTGATGGACCCGGACTACACGCACCGATACTTCGTCGACGGCACGGTGTCGGTCGTCGACCTGTCGGTGGCCGGCACGCCGAGGAAAGTCCTGGTGGGCAGCCTCGGCGCCGGCGGGCGCACGGTGTTTGCGCTCGACGTCACGAATCCCGCGAGTTTCGGGCCGGCCGACGTGCTGTGGGAATTCTCTCACCCGGAACTCGGCTACAACGTCGGACCGCCGGGAATCGTGCGGCTCAGCGACGGGACCATGGCCGCGGTATTCGGCAATGGCTACAACAGCACCAGTCATCGCGCCATGCTGTTCGCCGTGAACATGAATACCGGCGCGCTGATCCAGACCGTCGACACCGGTGTCGGCTCAGCGGGGAATCCGAACGGGCTGGCTTCGCCGGTAATCACCGACTGGCCGGTCAGCAACCTGCGCGCCAATCGTGTTTACGCCGGCGACCTGCAGGGCAACCTGTGGCGCTTCAGCGTCGGCGGTGCGCCCGCCAACTGGAACGACGCCGGCAACGTCAACATGCTGTTCACGGCCATCGGCCCCAGCGGCAGCCGGCAGCCCATCACGGCGCAGCCGATCGTTGCGCTCAATCCGGTCAACAGCAACGAGGTGGTGGTGGCCTTCGGTACCGGCAGCTACTTCCGCACGGACGACCAGGACATGCCCGGCGCCGCGGTGCAGAGCCTGTACGGGATCATCGACACGCGGACCGGCGCCAGCGGTGTGTTGCGCGCGGACCTGCTGGAGCAGGAGGTCACTTCGCAGAGCGTCGAGACTTTCGGCGGCGAAACGGTCGGCGTGCGCATCGTGTCGGACAATGACTTCGACGCGAGCCTGCATGACGGCTGGTACCTGGACCTGGACGTCGAGGATGGCGAGCGTGTGATCAGCGAGGGCACTTATCCCTCGGGACCGCTGCAGCGCCGCGTCCGCTTCAGCACACTGATCCCCGACGAGAATCCCTGCGGCACCGGTCGCCGGGGCTACATCATGGATCTCGACATCATCTCGGGCGGGCGTACCCGATACAGCGTCTTCGACCTGAACCGGGACGGTAACTACGACGACCTGGACCAGCTCGGCGGCGAAGCGGTATCCGGCGTGGCCTGGGGACAGGGCGAGCGCCCGACGGTATTGACGCCGGGTGACACCTCGGGTGACCCGCCGGAGTTCCTCTATACCGGTGAAGGCGAGTACATCAGGGGTCTTGGTGAAGAGGGCATCGGCGGCCGCCAGTCCTGGCAGCAGCTGAGATGAGGCCCCGGGAACACGGAGCGAAATCATGAGAGCAGGCAGATTGTCAGTGGTCCTCGGTGCGATCGTGATCGCGACCCTGGTTTCGGGCGCGATTCCCGACCGGGCCCACGCCCACGTCCCTGAGGTGGCCGGGCTGGTGCAGGAGTGGTCGCCCGATCTCAGGCACCTGGTCCTGGATGGCGTCGAGTATGCGCTGAGCCCGGAATTCGAGGTCGTCGACCAGGATGGCCGGGTGCTCTCGGCGTTCCAGGTGTCCGTCGGCTCCAGGGTACGGATTGTCGAGCACGATGGGGTCGTGCATACCGTCGTCTTGCTGCCGAGTGGTACGGGCCAATGAACATCCGGAATCTGCGCGTGCAGGCTGCCGAACGCGGCTTCACCCTCATCGAAGTCATGATCGTCGTGGTGGTGATCGCGATTCTCGCCAGCATTGCCTATCCGGCCTACACCGAGCAGGTGCGCCAGGCGAGGCGGGCGGACGGCACCAGTGCGCTGCTCAACGTGTCACAGCGGCTGGAACGGTGTTTCACGCAGTTCAACGCCTACAACAATGCCAACTGCGGGGTGGCCTTCCCCCAGAATTCGCCGGAAGGCAATTACGAGATCACCGCGCCGGTCCGCACGGCCACCCAGTTCACGCTAGTGGCCACACCGATCGGGCCACAGGCCGGTGATACGCGCTGCACCACCTTCACGCTGACCCAGGCAGGCGTGCAGACCGCGACCGGCACCCTGGGCAACGACTGCTGGCGACGCTGAATTGGGGACATTCCCCAATTAGGTTGCCAATTGGGATGCCAATTGGGGAATGTCCCCAATTCAGGCGATCTGCGGGTCGAGGTCCTCGCCGCGCCGCTCGCGGATGATCCGCGCCAGCACGCGGCAGGCGTCCGGTGACGTGAAAATGCCCACCAGCTTGCCGTCACGGGTCACCAGGGCCGAGCCGATCTTGCGCTCCGCCATGGTCTCCAGGACTTCCTCCAGGCGGCATTCGATGTCCACGATGTACGCGGTGTAGACGCAGACGTCGCGCACCCGCAGCGACTCGCGCGGCGGCAATCCCAGGTCCGGGTCCAGTGCGAACTTCAGATCCCGGTCCGTCACCACGCTCACCAGCTTGCCGCGGTCCTTCACCGGCAGGTGGCGCACCTTGTGCTGGCGCATGAGCTCGCGCGCCGCCAGCAAGGGCTCGTCGATGTCCACCCACCACGGGAACGGCGTCATCTCCGTCTTGAGCAGGGGGATGCGGTTCATCGACCGTCTCCGGCGGCTCGGAACAGGCCCGGGTCCAGGCCGAACTCCGTGGCGCGCACGGCCAGCGCCAGCAATCCGGCGACCGTCAGCGAGTCGGTGATGCGGCCGTCCAGCGCGGCGGCCACGGCGTCCTGGAGGGGCGTCGTAATGACCCACAGCTCCTCGCTCGCCTCGGGCGCCATCGCGCCCTCGCGAAGGCCCCGCGCCAGGAACACCGTGCCGAGCTCGTCGGTCACCGAGTTGGACAGGTGCACCCGCTGGAGCAGGGGCTCCCACTCGGCGGCCTCGAGGCCGGTTTCTTCCTTGAGTTCCTTCCTGGCGCCGTCCAGCAGGCTCATGTCCGGCGCCACGCCGCCCATCGGCAGCTCCCAGGAAAACTCGTCCGTGGCATAGCGGTGCTGCCCGACCAGCCAGACCCGGCCGTCCGGTTCCAGCGGCAGGATGCCCACCGCCCGGTT
>DAOMOU010000136.1:0-6083 GCA_035444525.1 Gammaproteobacteria bacterium
CGCTGGCACCTGCACACCTTCATGTCCGCGGACCAGTTCGCGGCCGGCAGCGGGCTCGACGGCGCCGAGGTGCGGATGCGCCTGGCCAGCGCGCACGCCAAGCTGTTCGCGGCGCGCGAGAAGCGCGTGCGTCCCGGGCGCGACGAGAAGGTGCTGGCGGCCTGGAACGGGCTGATGATCCGCGGCATGGCCGTCGCGGCAAGAATCCTTGGCGATGCTGCGTTGGCGGACTCGGCGGCCAGGGCGATGGCTTTCGTGCGCCGGGAAATGCTGGTGGACGGCCGGCTGCGGGCCACCTGGAAGGACGGGCGCGCGCGCCTCGCGGCTTACCTGGACGACTACGCTTTCATGCTCGACGCTGCACTCGAGATGTTGCAGCTGCGCTGGGATACGGACGACCTGGATTTCGCCGTCAGGCTGGCGGAAGCCTTGCTGGCGCACTTCGAGGACCCGGCCAGCGGCGGCTTCCTGTTCACGGCGGACGACCACGAACAGCTCATCGAGCGTCCGCGACCCCTGGCGGACGACGCGCTGCCGTCCGGCAACGGTGTCGCGGCGCTGGCGCTCAACAGGCTCGGCTGCCTGCTCGGCGAACCACGTTACCTCGAGTCCGCGGAACGTGCCGTGCGTGCGGCGCTGCCGGTGATCCGGCGCGCGCCGTTCGCGCACTGTGCGCTGCTCGACGCGCTCGAGGAGCAGCTGAGTCCGCCCGAGATCGTCATCGTGCGCGGCGCCCCGAAGCGGGCCGCGGACTGGGCACGCACCGCCCGGCTGGTGTACGCACCCCGCCGGCTGGTGTTCGACGTTCCGGCGACGGCCATGGACCTGCCGGCCGCGCTGGCTGAGAAAACCGTGCCGGAGTCGGGTGCCCGGGCCTGGATCTGCCGCGGCACGACCTGCCTGCCGCCGGTGGACAGCCTGGCCGGGCTCACCACCACGCTGAAGGGCTGAAAAACCGGCAAAACCGGGGTCAGAGACGGGTTTTTCTGAGAAAAACCCGTCTCTGACCCCGGTTTTGCCGGTCTTGTTCTAAAGGTCCCGCCGGGTCCAGCCGTCCTCGTTGCGCACCAGCTCGTAGGGCGGCCAGTAGCGGTTGTCGAGCTTGAGCGTGTACACGCCCGGCTGGCCGTTCCAGTTCACCGTGCGCAACCTGACCGCGGCGCGATGGGCACGACCCTCCACGGCGCGGAGGAAGCTGTCGAGATCAGGGGTCGGCTGACCATCGACCTCGACGATTCGCAGGCCGGCGCCCACACCGTTGCGGCTGGCCGGCGAACCGAAGGAATGGAAGGCGACGAACACGCCGGACGGCTCGATGCCGCGCTGCGCCGCCAGCGCCCGGTGCGGCGGCTGCAGCAGCGCGCCCGCCCACAGCACCACACGATCCACGCCGCCGCTGCCGAGCTCCACGGTCGGAATCTCGAGGTCGAGCACCTCGCCCTGGCGCCACACCCGGGCCTGGGCCACCGGCACCTGGCTCGCCTCCTCTACTGCGCGGAAGCGGTTCACCGTGGCGCCGTTGATCGACAGCAACAGGTCGCCGGGCCGCAGCATGCGGGCCGCCGGTGTCGCGGCCACCGTCCGGACCACCTGCAGGACCTGGCGGCGCTCAGGGTCGTGTGCTTCCAGCATCGCCGCGTGCTCGTCGGCCAGGCCGAGCCGGCGCGCGCTCGCCAGCGGCAGCTGCAGGAACTCGGCCTCGAGGGAGCGCAGCGCACGCTCGCCGCGCGCCAGCGCAAGCACCTCGGCCACCAGCGCCGCCGGCACGCCCTTGTTGGCCTGCTCGGTCCCCCGACCGGACTCATAGGCGAAGCTCGACCACAGGCCGAGCACCCGCCCGCGCCCGTCCGCTAGCACCCCGTCGAACTCGTCCGGTCCGCCCACCAGCTGGACCGTCTCGAGGTTGGTGTCGCGAAAGCGCAGCGTGCGGGACAGCGGTAGGTTGAGGGCATCGACCGACGCCACCTTGGCGGACTGCGAGGCGAGCCGATGGTCGCCGCGCAGTCCGACCACCCGGACCTCGTCGCCCGACTTCAACGGCACGTCGGACAGGGTCGCCGAGCGCACCGGCGTCGCGGCGATGAGCCGCGGCTCGTACTGGAGCACGGCGAGGTTGTGCAGCGGGTGGACGAAGGCAACCCGCGCCTGGGTCTCCAGCGAACCGGCAAACGTCAGCGTGATGTCGCCCAGCGAGTCGGGCACGGTGTTGCGGTCGACGACCACCAGCCCCCGCTCGGCGTCCACCACCAACCCGGTGCCATGATAGAAACGGTCAGATACCCCGGAGACGGGGTACGGCATCTCGAAATTGACCATCACCAGCGAGGCCTGCAACGTGCGCAGGTGGCGGTCGCTTTCGGGCGGAAAGCTGGTCGTCGCCGGGGCCGGCAGCGGCGCCACGCCCACTTCCGGCAGCGCCTCGCAGGGCCAGTCGCCGAGCGCGTCGTTGCGACGGCAGTGCGCAGCCGGGAACCAGCGCCGGTCGACTCGCACGCTGCGCAGGTTGGTGGCCCGCGGGTTATCGAAATCGTAATAGCGCACGGCGATACGGGCGCGATCCGGCACGCCCTCGATAAGCGCGCGCAGCGCGTCCAGGTCGGGCGTGGGCTGGCCGTTGATTTCCACGATGACCGCGCCGCGCGGCACCGCCGAGGCCATGAACATGTAGCCCGGGTTGGCGATGTAAACACCCTCCAGTGGCATGTTCAGGTGCCGCGCCTGCTGGTAGGAAAGGTCGTGCAGCACGGCGTCGCCGATCTGCAGGAATTCCGCCGGGGACACGGCATGCAGATCGGTGACCTCGATCACGAACTGGTGGTCCGTGCTGCCGCGGCGCACCGCGATCTCGATGCGCTCACCGACCTGCTCGTCGAGCACTTCGGCCAGCGCCTCGAACGTGGCCAGCGGCTTGCCCGCGATCGCCAGCACGATGTCGCCGGGCTCCAGCTGGCCCTCGGCCGGCGCCCCCGGGACCAGGTCGCGCACCACCAGCAGGCCTTTCTGGCGTGGGAACAGCTGGCGGTACTGTGCTTCCGTCGCTGCGTCGAGACCGAGGCGGCCGAGCTCGTCGTAGGGCACATGCGTGAACGTGGTCAGCAGGGTGCCGCGCGTCACCGGCTCGCCGGCAATGATGCGCTCCAGCGCCCGGGTCACGCGTCCCAGCGGCAGGAAGAAACTCGACGCGGACTGGACGTTGGCGCCGGCGTTCAGCGCCACCACCCGGCCCTGGATATCAAGGACCGGTGAGCCCGAGGAACCGCCGGACGTGCTGGAGGCCGCCTGGATGTAAAACGTGTTGAAGTCGTTGTACTGGCCGCGACCGTAGAACGGGGCTTCACGGTCCAGGCGCGCGATGGTGCCGGCGAGAATGGAGATCTGTTCGCCGGCATCGTTGCCGACCACGCGGATTTCACGGCCGGGCTGGGCGCCTTGCGGTGCCAGCGGCAGCGTTTCCGGGCGGATGTGGCGCAACTTGGCCGGATCGTATCGAAAGAAGCCGAAATCGTGCACCGGGTCGCGATACACCGGCGTCAATTCCACCTCTTCGTGGTTCAGGAAGACCGCCTCGGCCATCACCGGGCCGGGCGTTACCACGTGGCGATTGGTGAGAATCAGGCCGCGCTCCGCGTCGACCACGAAGCCGGTGGCCTGGCTGGACATGTTCCAGTTGGTGTCGAAGGCGCGCGTGCCGTCGACACGGATGGTCACGATGCTGGGCGCCACGCGCTCCAGCGTGGCCCGCCAGTCCGAGCGCTCCCCCTCGACCGCCAGCGGTGCCTGGTCGGCAAGCACCGGGCCGGCGAAGGCCGGCGCAAGCGCCAGCGCGATGCATGCGGCGAATCTCTGCACTGATCAGCTCCCGAGGCCGGGGTCGTAACCGAAACTGGCCATGAACCTCTCGGAGAATGACAGCCGATCGAAGGAATGGTTCTGGGTGCCGGGCGATTCGACCTTGATCGCGCCCATCAGCGAAGCGATCCGGCCCGTGGTCTGCCAGTCCGCCTCGTGCAGCAGGCCGTGCAACAGGCCGGCGCGATAAGCGTCGCCACAGCCGGTGGGGTCGACCACCGCATCCGGGGCCGCCGCCGGGATCTCCAGCCGCGCGCCATTCGCGTGGACGACCGAGCCCTCCGCACCGCGCGTCACGATGTAGGCGCGCACCCGCGCGGCGATCTCCGCTTCGTCCAGGCCGGTCCGCTGGGCCAGCATCTTGCCCTCGTAGTCGTTCACGGCGACCACGTCGGCCAGCTCGAGGAAGCGCTCGAGCTCCCGGGCGCCGAACATCGGCAGTCCCTGGCCCGGATCGAAGACGAAGGGGATGCCGGCCGCGGCGAACTGCTCGGCGTGATCGATCATCGCCTGGCGGCCGTCGGGCGACACCATGCCCCAGCGGATGCCGGCGTCGGCCGGGATCTTGTTGACGTGCGCGTGCTCCATTGCGCCCGGGTGGAAAGCCGTGATCTGGTTGTCGGCAAGGTCCGTGGTGATGTAGCAGACCGCGGTCCAGGAGTCGCCCAGCTGACGCACGTGGTCGAGCGGCACGCCGCGCTCGCGGAGCCAGTCGCGGTAGGGCCCGAAGTCGTGGCCGACGGTGGCCATGGGATAGCCGACATCGCCCAGCAGCCGCAGGTTGTACGCGATGTTGGCCGCACAGCCGCCGAATTCCCGCCGCAAGGCCGGCACCAGGAAGGAGACGTTCAGGACATGGATCTGGTCGGGCAGGATCTGGTCCTGGAACCGGCCCTGGAAGACCATGATGTTGTCATAGGCGATAGAGCCGCAGATCAGGGCGCTCATGCGGCCGCCGGCTTCCATGCCACGTCCAGCTGCCGCGCCGCGCGCACGTCGTCGAGGCGCCGCACGGGCGTGGTGTACGGCGCGCCCTTTACCTTCTCCGGCTCACTGTGGGCCTCCGCCAGGATCTGCGCCATCGCCGCGACGAAGGCGTCCAGCGCCTCCTTCGACTCGGTCTCCGTCGGCTCGATCAACAGGCATTCGGGTACCAGCAGCGGGAAGTAGGTCGTCGGCGCGTGGAACTCGAAGTCGAGCAGCCGCTTGGCGAAATCCATGGCCGTAACGCCCAGGTCCTTCGCCTGGCGCTTGAGCGTGACGATGAACTCGTGGCTCGCGCGCCGCTCCGGGTACGCCAGCTGAAAACCGGCATCCCGCAGCCGCGCCATCAGGTAGTTGGCATTCAGCGTGGCGAACTCGGCGACCCGCGGCATGCCCTCGCGGCCCAGCATGCGCGCGTACACGTAGGCCCGCAGCAGCACGCCGGCGTTGCCCATGAACGCCGACAGGCGACCGATGGACAGCGGCCGCTCGTCCTCGGCCACCCACCGGAACCGCTCGCCCTCCTTCGCCGCCACCGGCACCGGCAGGAACGGCACCAGCCGCTCGCTCACGCCGACCGCGCCGGAGCCCGGGCCGCCGCCGCCGTGCGGCGTGGAGAAGGTCTTGTGCAGGTTCATGTGGATGACGTCGAAGCCCATGTCGCCCGGGCGCACCTTGCCGAGAATGGCGTTCAGGTTGGCACCGTCGTAGTACAGCAGGCCGCCCGCCGCGTGCACCACCTTCGACATCTCTAGGATCTTGCGGTCGAACACGCCCACGGTCGAGGGGTTGGTCAACATGATGCCGGCGGTGTTCGGGCCCACGGCGGCCTTCAGCGCAGCAAGGTCCACGTCGCCGTCCGGCCCGGTGGGGATCTCGATCACCTTGCAGCCGCACATCGTGGCGGTCGCGGGATTGGTGCCGTGCGCCGCATCCGGGACGATGATCTCGTCGCGGTGCGCGTCGCCGCGGGACACGTGGTAGGCGCGGATCATGGCCACGCCGGCGAATTCACCCTGGGCGCCCGCCATGGGCGTCAGCGATACGGCCTTCATGCCGGTGACTTCGCGCAGGATTTCCTGCAGCTCCCACATGCAGGACAGGAAGCCCTGGCCGGTGGAGTCCGGCGCCAGCGGGTGGCGATTCAGGAAGCCCGGCAACATTGCCAGCGTGTTGCACGCTCGCGGGTTGTATTTCATCGTGCACGAGCCGAGCGGGTAGAAATTCGTGTCGATGGAAAAATTCAGGCG
>DAOMOU010000137.1:0-6005 GCA_035444525.1 Gammaproteobacteria bacterium
GGGCACATCGACTCCGCAGCGGGGGCGGGACGTCATGGGCGCGCTGAGGGAGCTTAGATTTCGCCGAGCGAAGCGCGCCCATGGCGGCACGCCTTCGCGGTCGAACGTAGCAAAAGGCCTCGCGGCCGAGCGGAAACCGGTGTCTGACCCCGGTTTCAGGGGTCGAGCGGGCGGCCGTCGGCGAGCGTGAAGGGGCCGGCGGCGTCCTCGGCGACGACCGCCATGACGAGGCAACGGTCGGCCGCGACGGCCGCACGCACCACCGTGCCGGCGGCGTCCGCTAGGCTTTCGCCCGGCACGGGCGGGGCGCCGGCGGCGTGGCATAGCCGCGCGCGACGCTTCACCCGGCCGAGATGATGGGCGCGCGCCACGATCTCCTGGCCCGGGTAGCAGCCCTTGGTGAAGCTCACTGCACCGATGCGATCGAGGTTGAGCATCTGCGCCACGAACTCGCCGCTGGTGGCCGGATAGACCTCCGGGATGCCCGCTTCGAGTTCAGCGCGCTCCCAGGCGGCCGCGGCGGCGGCATCTTCCACGACGCGGTCCGGCGGCAGCGCGCCGGCGATCAGCCAGCCGGTGGTCCCCGGCAGGCGCAGCGCGCTGAAGTCCGCAGTGACGACGGCGGCCAGCGTGCCCGCACCGGCGGCCGGCTCGGCTGCCGGGAGCACGGCGCCCGCCGGCAACAACGCCGCCAGCGTGTCGGCGCCGGCGCCGTACACGGCCGGCCCGGCGTCGATGGTGACGCGCGCGCGCAGGACGTACATGCGCAGGCGTTGCGCCACGGCGGCCACCAGTCCCGCGTGCATGACCAGCACGAAGCCGTCCGCCCGCGGCAGCACGCGCAGGACGGCAAGCACGCGGCCTTTCGGGTCGTGCCAGCCCGACAGCTGGCCGCTCGTCTCCGACACCAGCGAAACATCGGACGACAGCTGATTCTGCAGGAAGCTGCGGGCGTCCTCGCCGCGGATGGCGAGGCTGCCGAAGGCGGGCAGGGTGAAGGCAGGCGAGGTCATGGACGACACGGCTCCGGTGAGTCAGGCCAACGCACGATTCTACCTTGCGCCGGCACGGCGCTGGCCTGTTGTTGCGCTGCATGGCAAAATCCGGGCTCATGTCCGAGCAGGCCAAAGACAACCCCGGCAGTCCCGCGACCGAGCCGGCCGAGACGCGCGCGCCAGCGGCTTCCGAAACGGCCGCGCCGCGCCGGCCGAAAGAAATCGGGGGACGCGAGGGCCCGGAGCCGGTGCGTTTCGGCGACTGGGAAAAGAACGGCCGTTGCATAGACTTCTGACACCGTTGCGGCTCGACCGTCCCCCGGCGGCCCGCCGTCGCGCGGTTCGCAAGACCAAGCGCTCGTCCTGCCAAGGAGGACCTGGCTCATGAATGCCGGCAAGAGGCCCCTGTCGCCGCACCTGCTGATCTACCGTCCGCAGCTCACCTCGGTGCTGTCCATCTTCCATCGCTTCACCGGCGCGGCGCTGTCCGTCGGTCTGCTGCTGCTGGTCTACTGGCTGGCCGCGCTCGCCGCCGGCGACGCCGCGTACGCCGCGGCGCTCGGCGTGCTCGGCGCCTGGCCGGTAAAGATCGTGCTGCTGCTGGGCGTATTCGCGTTTTTCTACCACCTGTGCAACGGCATCCGGCACCTGTGGTGGGACACCGGGCGCGGCTTCGAGATTCCGCAGGTGTACCGCTCGGGCTGGCTGATGGTGGTTGCCGCCGGCGTGCTCACGCTGATCGCCTGGGTCCTGCTGCTGTCGGGAGGTGGAGCATGAGCCTGCGCACTCCCTTGAGCCGCGCGCTTGGCCTGGGCGCCGCCGGCGACGGCACCTCGCACTGGTGGCAGCAGCGGGTCACGGCCGTGGCGCTGGTGCTGCTCGGCCTGTGGTTTGCGTTCTCGCTGCTCGGCGCGGACCTCGCCGACCGGGCGGTGCTGGTCGCCTGGATCGGCGCGCCGCTGAATGCGGCGCTGCTGGTGCTGTTCGTGCTCACCGCGGCCTGGCATTCGCAGCTGGGCACGCGCGTCATCGCCGAGGACTACGTGCACGGCGCCCTGAAGGTGCCGCTGCTGGTTGCGCTCCAGTTCATTCATGCCATTGCGGCGGCGGTCGGCGTCGTGGCGGTGCTGCAGATCGCCATCGGAGGACGCTGAGATGAGCGGCGCATACAAGATCGTGGATCACAGCTACGACGTCGTGGTCGTGGGCGCCGGCGGCGCGGGGCTGCGCGCGACCTTCGGGCTCGCGGAGCAGGGGCTGCGCACCGCCTGCGTCACCAAGGTGTTTCCGACGCGCAGTCACACGGTGGCGGCGCAGGGCGGCATCAGCGCCGCGCTCGGCAACATGGGCGAGGACGACTGGCGCTGGCACATGTACGACACCGTCAAGGGCTCCGACTGGCTCGGCGACCAGGACGCCATCGAGTACATGTGCAAGGAGGCGCCGGACGCGGTCATCGAGCTGGAGCACTACGGCGTACCCTTTTCCCGTACCGAGGCGGGCAAGATCTACCAGCGTCCCTTCGGCGGCATGACCACGCGCTTCGGCGAGGGCCCGCCGGCGCAGCGCACCTGTGCCGCCGCCGACCGCACCGGCCACGCCATGCTGCACACCCTCTACCAGCAGTCGCTCAAGCACCAGGCACAGTTCTTCATCGAATATTTCGCGCTCGACCTGATCATGGAGGACGGCGCCTGCCGCGGCGTGATGGCGTGGAACCTCGAGACCGGCGAGCTGCACCGCTTCCGCGCCCACATGGTGATCCTGGCCACCGGCGGTTACGGCCGGGCGTATTTCTCCTGCACCTCGGCGCACACCTGCACCGGCGACGGCAACGCCATGGTGTTGCGCGCGGGCCTGCCGCTGCAGGACATGGAATTCGTGCAGTTCCACCCGACCGGCATCTACGGCGCCGGCTGCCTGATCACCGAGGGCGTGCGCGGCGAGGGTGGCTATCTCACCAACTCCGACGGCGAGCGCTTCATGGAGCGCTATGCGCCGAACGCCAAGGACCTGGCCTCGCGCGACGTCGTGAGCCGCTCGATGACCATCGAGATCCGCGAGGGCCGCGGCGTCGGCGAGCAGCGCGATCACATCCACCTGCACCTCGAGCACCTCGGCCCGGAGGTGATCCACGAGCGACTGCCCGGCATCGCCGAGACCGCGCGCATCTTCTCCGGCGTGGACGTGACCAGGGAGCCGATCCCGGTGCTGCCGACCGTGCACTACAACATGGGCGGCATCCCGGCGAACTACCACGGCGAGGTGGTGACGCTGCAGGACGGCAACCCCGAGCACGTGGTGCCGGGGCTGATGGCGGTGGGCGAGGCCGCCTGCGTGTCGGTGCACGGCGCCAACCGGCTCGGTTCGAATTCGCTGCTCGACCTGGTGGTGTTCGGGCGCGCGGCGGCCAAGCGCTGCGGCGCGCTGCTCAAGCCGGGCACGCGGCACGCGCCGCTGCCGGCGGACGCGGGCGAAGCGACCATCGCGCGCCTCGACCGGCTGCGCCACGCCAACGGCAGCCGGCCCACCGCCGAGATCCGGCTGGAGATGCAGCGCGCCATGCAGGACCACGCCGCCGTGTTCCGCACCGGCGAAGTGCTCAGCGAGGGCGTGGCCAAGGTGAAGAAGGTCGCCGAGTCCTTCGCCGACGTGAAGGTGTCGGACCGGTCCATGGTGTTCAACACCGACCTGGTGGAAACGCTGGAGCTCGACAACCTGCTCGGCCAGGCGCTGGTCACGATCGTGTCGGCGGAGAATCGCAAGGAGAGCCGCGGCGCGCACGCCCGCGAGGACTATCCCGAGCGCGACGACGCCGGCTGGATGAAGCACACGCTGGCGTGGCGCGTGGCGCCCACGGACATTCGCATCGATTACCGGCCGGTCCACCTGCAGACGCTGACCAGCGACGCCGAGCCGATTCCGCCCAAGGCGCGGACCTACTGAGGGAGATGAGCTGACATGGCTGAATTCAGGCTGCCGGCCAACTCGAGGATCACCAGGGGCAAGCATTTCCCGGCGCCCGAGGGCGCGAAGCAGGTCAAGCGCTTCGTCATCTACCGCTATGACCCGGACAGCGGCGAGAACCCGCGCATGGACACCTACGAGGTGGACCTGGAGCGCTGCGGGCCGATGGTGCTCGACGCGCTGATCAAGATCAAGAACGAAATCGACCCGACGCTGACCTTCCGCCGCTCCTGCCGCGAAGGCATCTGCGGCAGCTGCGCGATGAACATCGACGGCGTCAACACGCTGGCCTGTACGATCGCGATCGAGGAGGCGCGCGGTGACGTCAAGGTCTATCCGCTGCCGCACATGCCGGTGGTCAAGGACCTGGTACCGGACCTGAGCAACTTCTACGCGCAGTACGCGGCGATCAAGCCGTGGATCCAGACGCGCACGCCCGCGCCGCCGGACAGCGAGCGGCTGCAGTCCAAGGCCGACCAGGAGAAGATCAACGAGCCCTCGGCCTGCATCCTGTGCGCCTGCTGCTCGACCGCCTGTCCGAGCTACTGGTGGAACAGCGACCGCTATCTCGGCCCCGCGGCCCTGCTGGCGGCCTACCGCTGGATCGTCGACAGCCGCGACGAGGCCACCGGCGAGCGCCTCGATGCGCTGCAGGACCCCTTCAAGCTGTACCGCTGCCACACCATCATGAACTGCACCCGCACCTGCCCGAAGGGCCTGAATCCGGCCCAGGCGATCGCCGAGATCAAGCTCAAGCTCGCCGAGCGGCAGCACTGAGTGAATTGGGGACATTCCCCAATTCCAAGGGAATTGGGGAATGTCCCCAATTCACCCGGATATCGGGGATGACCTCGCCGGCACCCAAGGCCAACATCGACCCCGCCGAGCTCGGCCGGCTGCGCTGGCGCTGCCGGCGCGGCATGCGTGAACTCGACGTCCTGCTGCTGCGCTTCCTGGAGCGCGACTGGCCCGCCAGCGGGCCGGCGGAGCAGGCCGCGTTTCGCGAGCTGCTCGAGCGACAGGACCCGGAGGTCAACGCGCTGCTGCTCGGCCGGCTGGAACCGGACGACGAGGCGCTGGCGAGTGTCCTGGAACGTTTACGACGGCCCGCTTGAATTTCGCGCCGGACCCTCGCGCGGCCTGGCCGCGTGGCTCGCACTCGGCCACCTGCTGATCGCGCTGGCCGTGCTGGGCGCGGGCCTGCCCTGGATGCTGCCGGCCGTTCCCGTGTCGTTCCTGTGGGCACTGCGTCACGCCTTGCGGCCGCTTGGTCCCGGCGTGCACGCCCTCGGCTGGAGCGTGGCGCGCGGCTGGCAGCGCGTCGGCGTACGCACTAACCGAGAGTGCATGGAACTACGCGGCACCTCCGTGGTCACAAATTTCGCCATGTTCCTGCATTGGGACGTGGGCGGGGCGACCTGGCGAATCGTCCTGCCGAGAGACGCCATGCGGGCGGACGACTGGCGGCGAATGAGAGTGATTATCGGATTGCACGAAGGACGCGATAGAATGCCCACGGCCGCGGGAATCGCCACTCCGGCCGGGAGAACTTCAGGCACGGCCCCCGGTCTATCTGAGTGGCGAATGGATTCGCCGGGATTCCGAGGTGCTGGCCCGAATGGGCACGAAAAGCAGCGACCAGTTGCTGGTCGAAAGGGTCCAGCAGGGTGACAAGGCGGCGTTCGACCTTCTCGTCGGCAAGTACCAGCACAAGATCGTCAAGCTGGTCGGCCGGTACGTGCGAGACCAGGACGAAGCCCAGGATGTCGCGCAGGACGCCTTCATCAAGGCGTATCGCGCGCTTCCCGGCTTTCGTGGCGACAGCGCTTTCTACACCTGGCTCTACCGGATTGCGATCAACACGGCGAAGAACCAGCTGGCTTCCAACAAGCGACGCGCCGAGGATTTCGATCTCGACCTGCAGGACCCTGACCAGTACGAGATGCAGGGACGATTGCGTGACGGCGATACGCCCGAGGGACTGGCCCTGTCGGAGGAGATCCGCGAGACCGTGAACCAGGCCATCGAAGCGCTGCCGGAGGA
>DAOMOU010000138.1:0-5943 GCA_035444525.1 Gammaproteobacteria bacterium
CCGATGTCGAACACCGGCGTCAGGTCCTGTTCTGGTCCTTCTCCTCGACCTTGCTCTCGGAGAAGTCGGCGTCCTCCTTGCGCTTGTCCGCGAGCTGCTCCTTGCGCGCCTCCGACTCACCGTCCTGCATCGAGCTGCGGAAGCCCTTGACGGCGCCGCCGAGATCGGAGCCGATGCTCTTCAGGCGCTTGGTACCGAAAATCAACACCACGATCAGCAGGATGATCAGGAGTTGCCAAAGACTGATGCCACCGAGACCCATGCGATCCTCCGAATTAGACGGCCCACGGCCGTGACGCCGCGAAGACCTGCAATCATACGCTATGGATGCCCGTGTCGCCGCCCTCCGGGTTCACCCTTAACCAGAAAGTCACGGGGCCGTCATTGACCAGCGCAACCTGCATTCGTGCCCCGAAGCGGCCCGTTGCCACCGGCCGGTGGCGAGCCCTCGCGGCGGCCAGCAGGGCGTCGAACAGGACCCGGCCGGTGTCCGGGTCCGCCGCCGGCGTGAAGCTCGGCCTTGCCCCCTTGCGGGTGTCCGCCGCGAGGGTGAACTGGGAAACGAGCAGCAGCCCGCCGCCGGTGTCCGCCAGCGAGCGGTTCATCCGGCCCTCGGCGTCCTCGAACACCCGGTAAGCCAGGATCCGCTCCGCCAGGCGGGCCGCCCGCCGGGCGTCGTCGCCGCGCTCCACGGCGGCCAGCGCCAGCAGCCCCGGGCCGATCCGCCCGACCACTTCGCCGTCCACCGTGACGGAGGCCTCGAGGACCCGCTGGAGCAGCGCGATCATCCGCCAAGAACCGGGGTCAGACCCCAATTTCCGGCCCAGACCACGCGAGCCCCCGGGTTTGTTGACATCATTATCCCACCAATCGCGAAGAAGATCGTTAACAAGTAGCCATGTTTCCCACGAGCATAATTTGTTTGCCAAAGTGGGAATTAGCAACACGCTTCCCGCCCGCCCGGTGCGGCCGGCCCGGGTGGATGGCCCCACCCG
The DNA here is from genome assembly GCA_035444525.1 of Gammaproteobacteria bacterium. Classification (GTDB taxonomy): domain Bacteria; phylum Pseudomonadota; class Gammaproteobacteria; order Steroidobacterales; family XN24; genus XN24. The sequence goes on from DAOMOU010000138.1 coordinate 996, forward strand.
ACTCTGCATTGCACTGCAATACCCGTGTCACCACGCGGTGATGCGCCTGTAACCACCCGCGGCCATTGTGCCCCCGGGCAAGCGGCGGAGGCCATACATGTCCCAAGTGAAGAACCTGCGGCCGATGACCTTCCGGACCATTTTCATCTCCGACGTGCATCTCGGCTCACGCGGCTGCCAGGCGGGGATGCTGCTCGACTTCCTGCGCTCGGTGCGCTGTGAAACGCTCTACCTGGTCGGCGACATCATCGATTTCTGGAGCATGCGCCGCGGCTTTTACTGGCCCCAGGAACACAACGAGGTCGTGCGCACCGTGCTCGGCATGGCGCGGCACGGCACCCGCGTTGTGTACGTCCCCGGCAATCACGACGAGCTGTTTCGCGACCACATCGGCACCGTCTTCGGCAACGTGGAAATCCTCGCCCGCAGCATCCATCGAACGGCTGACGGCCGGCGGCTGCTGGTGCTGCACGGTGACGAGTTCGACGGCGTGGTGCGCTGCAGCCCGTTGCTGGCGCGGATCGGTAGCCGCGCCTACGACATGCTCATCTGGCTGAACGGCTACCTGAATGCGTGCCGGCGCTATCTCGGCTACGGGTACTGGTCGCTGGCCGCGTTCCTCAAGCACCGCGTGAAGAACGCGGTGCAGTACATCGGCGACTTCGAGCACGCAGTGGCCCGCGCCGCGCGGCAGGAGGGCGTGGACGGACTGGTCTGCGGCCACATCCACCGCCCGGAGGTGCGCATGGTCGATGAGATTCTGTACTGCAACGACGGCGACTGGGTGGAGAGTTGCACGGCACTGGCCGAGCATCGCGACGGGCGACTCGAGCTGCTGCACTGGGCAGAGATCTCCGCACGCGAGCAGCAGCAGACCCTGCTGGAGAGCGCCGCATGAGGATCGCACTCGTGTCGGACGCCTGGCTGCCGCAGACCAACGGCGTAGTGCGCACGTTGCGGGAAACCACGCGCTGCCTGGAGGCCGGCGGCCACGCGGTCTGCACCGTGACGCCGACGCCGTTCATGACGCTGCCCTGCCCGACCTACCCCGAGATCCGCCTGGCCGCCTGGCCCTGGCGCCGGGTCCGGCGCATCCTCGACGATTTCCGGCCCGATGCGGTGCACATCGCCACCGAGGGCCCAATCGGCCTGGCCGGCCGTCACTGGTGCCGGGATCGCGGCCTGACTTTCACCACCTCCTTCCACACGCGCTTCCCCGAGTACGTCCGCCTGCGCGCCCCGATTCCCGAAGGCTGGACCTGGCGCGTGTTGCGCTGGTTCCACGACGCAGCCGCCCGCACGCTGGTGCCCACGGCTACCCAGCAGTCTGAACTCGCGGCACGCGGCTTCCGCAGCCCGGTGGTGTGGGGGCGCGGCGTCGACACCGAGCTGTTCCATCCGCGGCGCCGCACCGGCCTGCCGGGCCCCGGACCGCACCTGGTGTACCTGGGCCGCGTCGCGGTGGAGAAGAACATCGGCGCCTTCCTGGCGCTGGACGTGCCGGGCACCAAGTGGGTCATCGGTGGCGGCCCGGCGCTGGAATCGTTCCGCGAGGCCTGGCCCGGGGTGAACTTCCTCGGCGCCCGCCACGGCGTCGAACTGGCCTCGTTGCTGGCGTCGGGAGACGTGTTCGTCTTTCCGAGCCGCACCGATACCTTCGGCATCGTGCTGCTGGAAGCCATGGCCTGCGGCATGCCGGTTGCCGCCTATCCCGTGCCCGGACCAGCCGACGTCGTCCGGCACGGCGAGACCGGGGTGCTCGACGAAGATCTCGCCGTGGCGGTGCGCGGGGCGCTCGAGCTCGATCGCGGCGCATGCCGCCGCCAGGCGCTGGAGAACACCTGGGAGCGGGCCACCGAGCAGTTCAGCGCCCACCTGGTGCCGGCCTGAGCGCTCAGCCGCCGGCGGGAAAGAGGATCGCCGTCGCTACGCCGAAATAAATGAACACGCCCGATGCGTCGGCCAGCGTCGTCACCAGCGGCGCGCTGGCCGTGGCCGGGTCCAGCTTGAAGCGGCTGAGCAGGAACGGCAGCAGCATGCCGATGAGGCTGCCCACCACCACCACCAGCACCATCGTCAGCGCGACGGCGATAGCAACGCCGGGACCTCCGCGGTACCAGCCGATGCCGGAAACCGCCAGCGCCATGGTCAGTCCGAGCAGCAGCGCGATCAGCACCTCGCGCCCGAGCATTTTGCCCCAGTCCTTGAGCTGCACGTCGCCGGTGGCCAGCGCGCGCACCATCAGCGTGGCGGCCTGCGAGCCGGCGTTACCGCTCGAGCCGATCAGCAGCGGCAGGAAAAAAACCAGCGCCACCACCGAGGCGATGGTGTCCTCGTAATAGTGGATGCCGGCGCCCGACAGCAGGTTGCCGAACACCAGCAGCACCAGCCACGCGATGCGCTTGCGGTACAGCAGGCCGATGGAGGCGTCGCGTACGCTGGTGTCCAGCTCGCCGACCGAGCCGACCTTGTGGAAGTCCTCGGTGGCCTCTTCCTGGATGACGTCCATGGCGTCGTCGTGCGTGACGATACCGACGATGCGGTGCTCCGCGTCCACCACCGGCAGCGCCAGCACGTCGTAACGCGAGATCTTGCGGGCCACCTCTTCCTGGTCCTCGTCCACGGTGACGAACACCGGCTCCTCTTCCATCAGGTCCCGCACCAGCGTCCTGGGGGTGGCGAGGATGAGGTCCTGCAGGCGGACGGCACCGACCAGCCGGCGGTCCGGGCTGGTGACATAGGCGCGGTAGATCGTTTCCTTGTCCGGCGCCTCGTGACGCAGCTTCTCGATGGCCTGCGCCGCCGAGAGGGTCTCGTTGAGCAGGGCGTAGTCCGAGGTCATGATCGACCCGGCGGTCCCCTCGTCGTAGCCGGCGAGACGACGGATGTCCTCCCGCTCCGCCTGCGCCAGGGCCGGCAACAGCGCGTCCTGCTGCTCCTCGGACAGCTCGTTGAACAGGTCGGCCCGCTCGTCCGAGTGCATTTCCGTGACGATCCTGGCCAGCTTGGCGCGCGGCGCGGTGTGCGCCAGCTCGACCTGGAAGTCCCGCTCGAAATAGCCGAACACGCCGGCCTGGTCCTCGAGCGGCAACAGGTCGAGCATCGCCCAGACGTGGTGCGGCTCGAACTCCTCGAGCGCGCCCGCCACGTCCGCCGGATGCTCGTCGTCGATCAGCGTGCGCAGCGCGGCGGCGTCACCGGCGCTGGTGGCCTTGCGGATCGCCGCGACGAGCTCCTCGTGGTGCATTTCCCCACCGGGGACGGCTGCCGTGTTTTGCGCCATCAGCGTGCCCCTCCACCCGGCTTGTCCAAGCGCTTCAGGAACACTCGCATTTCCTTCGCAGCCTGTACATCACCCCGTCGCTCGGCTGCCTCGACGCCGCGCGACCAGGCCTCCGCGGCCTCCGCCGGCCGCCCGGCGTCGACCAGCGCCCGGCCCAGCAGCTTCCAGGCCGCCGAGTACTCCGGGTCGTGTGCAACGGCGCGCGCCAGGTGCTCGGCCGCCGCGGCCACGTCCCCCTCCTTCAGGCACGCGCCGCCCAGCGAGAATCTCAGCAGGGCGTCGTCCCGCCCCCCGGCCAGCAGCTGTTCGAGCGCCTGTCGCATCAACGCCGCCAGAATTCCGGGGTCAGCAGCACGAGCAGCGTGAAAATCTCGAGGCGGCCGAGGATCATGCCCAACACCCCCACCCATTTGGCCGTATCCGGCACGGTGCCGAACGTGATGCTGACCTCGCCGAGGCCCGGGCCGAGGTTGTTCAGCGTCGCGGCCACCGCCGAAAAGGCGGTGACCTGGTCGAGTCCGATGGTCATCATCACTGCCATCAGGATACAGAACACCACCACGTAGACCGAGAAGAAGCCCCAGATGGCCTCCGTCACCCGGCTGGGCACGCCGCGCTCACCGAGGCGCACCATCATCACCGCATTGGGGTGCAGCAGGCGGGCCAGCTCGCGCCAGCCCTGCTTGAAAATCAGCAGCCAGCGCAACACTTTCATGCCGCCGGCCGTGGAGCCGGCGCAGCCGCCGATGAAGCTCGCCAGGATCAGCAGCGTCGGCAGCGCCCCCGGCCAGGCGGAGTAATCCGTCGACGTGTAGCCCGTCGTGGTGCCGAACGAGACCGACTGGAACACGGCCTTGGTGAGCGATTCTCCGGGGGCATGGTGCCCCTTGAGGGTCAGGTAAGCGGCGATGATCGCGATCAGTCCGGCCTGGATGGCCATGAACGCACGGAATTCCGGATCGTTGAAATAGCCGCCGATGGATGCTTTCAGGGACACCTTGCGCCGATGCGGCCAGGAAAACCTGGGCACTCCGCCGCGCGTGGTCAGGTGAATGTCGGGCATCAGCCGGCGCATTGCGTAGAAGTGCAGCGCGAAACTCGTGGCGCCGAGGAACATGAACAGCGCCGTCAGCCACTCGATCAGGCCGCTGTCGAAATAGGCGATGCTGGCGTCGTGTGTCGAAAAACCGGCGGTGGCGATCGAACTGAAGGCGTGGCCGATGGCATCGAACCAGTTCATGCCCGCCAGCCGGTAGGACACCGCGCAGATCGCGGTGAGCCCTACGTAAGTGATCCACAAGGCCTTGGCCGTCTCGGTGATGCGTGGCGTCAGCTTGGTGTCCTTCATCGGCCCCGGCGTCTCGGCACGGTAGAGCTGCATCCCGCCCACGCCCAGCACCGGCAGGATCGCCACCGCCAGCACGATGATGCCCATGCCGCCGATCCAGTGGCTCTGCTGCCGGTACCACAGTACCGAGTGCGGCAGGGTATCGAGGCCGACCAGCACCGTGGCCCCGGTGGTGGTGAAGCCGGATACGGCCTCGAACACCGCGTCCGTGATGCTCATGATCGGGATCTCGACCAGCACCAGCGGCACGGCGCCGGCGAAGCCCAGCACCACCCAGAAACCGGCCACGACCAGGAAGCCGTCGCGGATGCGCAGCT
>DAOMOU010000139.1:0-5895 GCA_035444525.1 Gammaproteobacteria bacterium
GTGGTGGCGATGACGACCAGCCAGAAGAAGCCGCTGGTGAGGCTGAAGCGCTCCAGCTGCGGCGTGTTGGCGCTGAACCAGGGGGCGAGGAAATCGGCGCCGGCGTGCGCCAGGGCGGTGCAGCCGAAGCCGACCGCGGCCAGAAACATCAGGTCGGCGAGGCGCGGGATGCGCGCGTGCCTGGCGTGGTAGGCCTCGATGCGGCGCTTGAGGTCCTCGATGGCGGAGGTGTCGGCGCCGGTGCGCGCGTCGATTTTCTGCGCCCGCCCGGCGAGGAACAGCAGCACGGCCATCCACACGCTGGCGCACAGCACGTCCACGGCGATCATCTGGCCGAACAGGTTGTCGCCGACCTCGAAAACCTCTTTCATCGCCGCCTGGTTGGCGCCACCGCCGATCCAGCTGCCGGCGATCGTGGTCATGCCGCGCCAGACGGCGTCCGGGCCCTCGCCGCCGACCGTGGCCGGGCTGACGGTGCCGACCAGCAGCAGCGCCAGTGGGCCGCCGATGATGATCCCTGCCGTGCCGGTGAAGAACATGATGACGGCCTTGCGGCCGAGCCGCGCCACCGCCGGCAAGTCGATGGACAGCGTCAGGAGCACCAGGCAGGCGGGCAGCAGAAAGCGCGAGGCGACGTAATAGAGTCGCGACTGGCTGCCGTCGATGATGCCGAAGGTGTTCAGCAGCGAGGGCAGGAAGTAGCACAGCAACAGCCCGGGCACGTAGGTGTAGAAGCGCTGGAAGAAGGGGTGGCGGCTTTGCTGCGTCCAGAACACGCCGCCGAGGATCAGGGCGAGCAGCCCGAGCACGACGGCGTCGTTGGTGACCAGCGGTCCGGCTTCGCCCATGGGTGTTGTTCTCCTTGTCGCTGGCGGCCGATTCTACCCGAGCGGCGGGCGGGCTATGCTGCGCGCTGGTTTTGGTCCCGCGGTGCGTCGATGCCCGAGCTTGCCGATCCCCTGAGATTGCCGTGCGGCGCGCTGCTGCCGAACCGCATCGCCAAGGCGGCCATGACCGAGGGCCTGGCGGCGGCGGACGACTTCGCCAACGCGCGCCATGCGCGGCTGTATCGCCGCTGGGCGGCGGGCGGCGCGGGGCTGCTCGTGACCGGCAACGTGATGGTGGACCGGCGCTGGCTGGAGCGGCCCGGCAACGTGGTCATCGAAGACAAGCGCGGCAATGCGGCGCTGGCAGCGTGGGCCGAGGCCGGCACCGCCGCCGGCAACCACCTGTGGATGCAGATCAGCCACCCGGGCCGCCAGTGTTCGCGCATGAGCTCGTCGCGGCCGGTGTCGGCGTCCCGCGAGGGGTTGAAGCTGCTCGGGCTGTTCGCCCGGCCGCGGGCGCTCGGCGCGGGCGAGATCGAGGACGTCATCCGCCGCTTCGCCACCACCGCGGCGATCGCGCGTGAGACCGGCTTTACCGGCGTGCAGGTGCACGGCGCGCACGGTTACCTGCTGGCGCAGTTTCTGTCGCCGGTCACCAACCGGCGCGAGGACGAGTGGGGCGGGCCGCTGGAGAATCGCGCCCGGCTGCTGCTGGAGATCGTGCGCGCGACGCGGCGCGCGGTGGGCGACGACTTCCCGGTGTCGGTGAAGCTCAACAGCGCGGACTTCCAGAAGGGCGGCTTCGACCTGCCGGACTGCGTGCGGGTCGCGGGCTGGCTGGCGGAGGAGCGGATCGACCTGCTGGAGGTCTCCGGTGGCACCTATGAGCAGCCGCAGCTGTTCGGCTACCAGGGGCGGGCCGCCAGCGCTGCCGAGCCCCAGCGCGCCAGCACGCGTCGCCGTGAGGCGTATTTCCTGGACTATGCACACGAGATTCGTGCCGCGTATCCGCTGCCGATGATGGTCACCGGCGGCTTTCGCAGCCGCGCTGCCATGGTCGAGGCCCTCGCCGCCGGCGAGCTGGACGTGGTGGGTCTCGGCCGGCCGGTGTGCACCGAGCCGGACCTGCCGGGCCGGCTGGCGGCGGGCACAGTCGAGGGTGCGACGCCCCCGCCGCCGTTGCGCCTCGGCGCGAGCCGCTGGGCGGGGCCGGCGAGTCCCCTGCTGCTGATGAAGTTTCTCAACATCCAGGGCGAGATGGCCTGGTACTACCGCCAGATCCTGCGGCTCGCCGACGGCCGGCCGCCGGATCCCTCGCTGGGCATCGGCCCGGCGCTGGCGGCGCATGCCCGCGATGAGTGGCGGCTGTCGCGCGCGCGGCGCCGCGCCCGCGCCGTGCGCCCGGACGATGCACAGGGGTAGAATCGCGCCCAATCGAGATTCCCCCGGAGCAGCGGATGAGCAAGGACAAGAACGGCAGCGAGAAGATCAGCGCCGAACTGAAGAAGATCATGGACAGCTACAGCCGGCTGGCCGACCAGCCGGGCGGCGGGGCCGTGGCGAGCCACGCCCGCATCAAGTTCGAAGTGGACGAAGCGCCCCGGGACGAGCGCGACCAGGCGGAGATCGACCGCGAGTTCCGCCAGGTGGTGGACCGCTTCATCGCGCTGGCCAACGAGCAGGTCGACACGGTGCAGCGCGAGCACGTCAGCCTCGCCCTGCTCTACGCCGCGGCGCGTTTCAACTCCTTCATCGTCTCCACCCACGCGCCCAGCCGCGCGAAATTCCAGGCCGACCGTCCCGCAGCCGTGAAATTTTTCACCGGCGAGTACCGTCGCATGCTCGACGAGAACCTCGACGACTACCAGCGGGTCTACGATACGAAGTGAGAATTGGGGACATTCCCCAATTACTGCCGAATTGGGGAATGTCCCCAATTCCGGCGCTAGGCCGCCGGGGCGGTCCACTCCCGGCAGATTCGCTCCGTCTCCTTCGCCAGCAGCGGCTCGCCGGTCAGCCCGCAGCGCCAGCCCCGGCCCTCGGCGAGAAAGTGCACGCACTCGCGGCACACGCCAAAGCTGCGCTGCCCGTTGAGCCGCTGCAGTCCGGTCAGCAGCCCGCGCAGCGCCCGCTCCAGTTCGACCCCTTCGCCCGGCAATGACGCCAGCGCCGCCTCGATGCGGCCGGTCCATCCGTCCTGCAGCACCTTCTCGCCGGCGACGGTGAGCCTGAAATGCACGCGCCGCCGGTCGCGCCCGTCCGGCGTGCGCTGCAGCAGGCCCTTGCGCTCGAGCACCGTCAGCGTCTGCGAGACCGTGCCACGCGTGATGCCGAAATACTCGGCAATGGCGATCGGCAGGTCGCTGTAGCGGTTGGCCCGCGCGAGATAGCTCAGCACCTGCACGTGGATCGGCAGCAGGCCGTGCTCCGCGCCATGGTCGCGCACGCTCTGGTGGACCAGCGCGGCCAGGCGTTCCAGCAGGGGAGTGACGCGCTCCATGGGCGGCAATGTATCGCCTCAAAGCAATTCTTGACAAGCGCATTGTATCGACTCGATACTAAGAACGCATCGAATCGAAACAATAACTGCACTGTCAACAGAGAGGAGCCCATCCATGAACAAGTTGCTTGCCGCCGCCGTTCTGTCCGCCGCCGCCGTGCCGGCGCTCGCCGAGGCCCCGCCGGTGCCCTATCCCGAGGGCTACCGCGACTGGCATCACGTCAAGAGCATGGTGATCGAGGAAGGCCACGCGCTGTACGAGGCCTTCGGCGGCATCCACCACATCTACGCCAACGAGCTGGCGCTGGCCGGTTATCGCGACGGCCGCTTCCCGGACGGCGCGGTGATCGTGTTCGACCTGCTCGCGGCAGTGCATGCCGACGAGGCCGTAACCGAGGGCGAGCGCAAGGTCGCAGGGGTGATGCACAAGGACGCTGCAAAGTATGCCGACACCGGCGGGTGGGGCTTCGAGGGCTTTGCGGGCGGCGACCCGGCGCAGCCGGTGGTTGGGGACCAGGCGGCCTCGGCCTGCTTCGGTTGCCACCAGCCGCTCGTGGAGCGCGACTACGTGTTCAGCACGCTGCGCGACTGAAAAAAGGGGACAGTCCCCATTTCCAGATGGAAATGGGGACTGTCCCCAAATCGAATTGGGGAATGTCCCCTTTAGCGGACCGGGTTGCCGTCCGCGTCCAGCACCACGACTTCGCCGAGGCCCAGCTCGCGCACCGGCCCTTCGATCTTGTCGAGGTCGCCGACGATCACCCAGGTCAGCGAGCCCACATCCAGCGTCGCGCCCGCGGCGCGCACCTGGTCGAGGGTCAACTGCTCGATGAGCTGCTGGTCGCGCACCACCTGGTCGTCGGCCCAGCCGTAGCTGACGATGTTGCTGATGGCGCCGAGCACGGCCCCGCCGGTCTCGTACCTGCCCGGCAATCCGCGGATGCGGCGGTTGCGCACCTTGTCCAGCTCATCGGCAGTCGCCGGGCTCGCGCCGACGAACTCCGCCAGCTCGCGCCGGATCTCGGCGATCGACTCAGCGGTGCGATCGATCTGCACCGGCGCCGAGATGATCCAGGGCCGCTGGCCCTTCGCAGACGACGGGTTGCTGTAAGCGCCGTAGGACCAGCTCTTGTCCTCGCGCAGGTTCATGTTGAGGCGCGAGGTGAAGGTGCCGCCGAACACGTCGTTGGCGACGTCGAACACGATCGAGTCGTCGTCCGCCGTGGAGTTCACCAGCAACCCGGCCAGGATGTTCGCCTGTACGGCGCCCGGCTGGTCCACCAGATAAACGCGCGTCGCGTCCGGCCGGCCGACCGGGCTCAGCGCCTTGGTCGGCAGCGGCGCATCGGGTGCGCTCCACTTGCCGAAGTGCTTCTCCAGCAGCGGCACGATCTCGGCCAGCGTGGTGTCGCCGACCACCAGGATCTGCGCGTTGTCCGGGCGCAGCCAGTTGCGGTGGAAGCCGACCAGGTCGTCGCGGCCGATGGCCTGCACCGACGCTTCCGTGCCGGTGCCCGTGAAGGGAATGGCGTAGGCATGGCCCTCGCCGTACAGCAGCGGCGGCAGCAGCCGGTAGGCGATGGACTGCGGCCGCGTCTTCTCCTGCGCGATGGTGGCGAGCCACTGCTTGCGCACGCGCTCGATTTCGGTGTCGGCGAACGTCGGCCGCAGTGCCACGTCCGCCAGCAAGGCCATGGAGGGGTCGAGCCGGTCGGTCAGTGCGGTCAGGTTGATGGTCGCCGTGTCCAGCCCGGTGCCGGCGCCGATCTGCGCCCCCTCCGCCTCGATGGCGGCGGCCAGCTCCAAAGCGCTGCGCTTGCCGGCACCCTGGTCGAGCATCGCCATGGTGAAGCTCGCGGTGCCGAGCTTGGCGCCGAGGTCGGCGGCGTAGCCGGCGTCGAACTGCAGGCGCACCTGCACCACCGGGATCTCGTGGCGCTCGGCGAGCACCACCTCGACACCGTTCTTCAGCGTGGCGCGCTGCAGCGCCGGGAAGCTGATGTCCGGGAACTCGTCCACCTGCGGCACGCCGAGGCTGCGGTCCACCACGCTCGGCACGGTGCTGTGCGTCGGGAAGGGCAGCACGGTCAGCGTGTGATCGCCCTTCGCCAGGTAGCGCGTGCCGATGGCCTTGATGTCGTCTGCCTTGAAGGCTTCGAGAGCGGCCAGCCGTTGCCGCAGGCAGCCGGGGTCGCCGGTGTAGACGGCGCACTCGGCCAGCGCGTCGGACTTGCCGCCGAAGCCGCCGACCCGCTCGAGGCCGCGGATGACCTGGCCGCGCACGTAGTTCTTCGCCTGCTCGACTTCGGCCCGGGTCGGGCCGTCCTTGGTGAGCCGCGCGATCTCCTCGTCGATGATCGCCTCGACGCGCGCCGGGTCGACGCCCTGCTTGACGGTCGCGATCACCATGAATACGCCGGAGATTTCCAGCGGGAAGCTGAAGCCGGTGACGTTGTCCACCAGCTGTTCCTTGTGCACCAGCCGGGCATTCAGGCGCGACGAGGCGCTGTTGCCGAGGATGTGGCTGTACACGCCGATCCGGTCCATGTCGGCGTGGCCGAAATCAGG
>DAOMOU010000140.1:0-5876 GCA_035444525.1 Gammaproteobacteria bacterium
CCTTGGCGATCGTCGCGTGCAGCTGGCGCCGCAGCCCGCGCTGCGCCTCGTCGAGTGCGCCGGCCTCGAGCGCCGGCGCCGGGCCCTCGCCGACGTGCTCGTGCACCATGCGCCACAGCCGCTTCATGAAGCGCTGCGCGCCCTCCACGCCGGAATCCGACCATTCCAGGCTCTGCTCGGGCGGCGCCGCGAACATGGTGAACAGGCGCACCGTGTCGGCCCCGTACCGGTCGATCAATGCCTGCGGGTCGACGCCGTTGTTCTTGGACTTGGACATGGTGCCCATGCCGCCGAGCTCGACCGGCGCGCCGTCGGCCGTCAGCGTCGCGCTGAGCACCCGGCCCTTGTCGTCGCGCTGCACCTCGACCTCGGCCGGGTTGTACCAGCTGCGGCCGCTTTTCGCGTCGTCACGATAGAAGGAATCCGCCAGCACCATGCCCTGGGTGAGCAGGTTGGCGAAGGGCTCGTCGCCATCCACCAGGCCCTCATCGCGCATCAGCTTGTGAAAAAAGCGCGCGTAGAGGAGGTGCAGGATGGCATGCTCGATGCCGCCGATGTACTGGTCGACCGGCAGCCAGTAGCGTGCGCGGTCGTCCAGCATCGCTGCGTCCTGGTCGGCCGAGCAGAAGCGCGCGTAGTACCAGGAGGATTCAAAGAAAGTATCGAAGGTGTCGGTCTCGCGCCTGGCCGGCCCGCCGCACTGCGGGCAGTCGACACGCACGAACTCGTCCATCTGCTTCAGAGGCGAGCCGGCGCCGGAGAGCGTGACGTCCTCGGGCAGACGCACCGGCAACTGGTCCTCCGGCACCGGCACCGCGCCGCACGACGGGCAGTCGATCATCGGTACCGGGCAGCCCCAGTAGCGTTGCCGCGACACGCTCCAGTCACGCAGCCGGTAGTTCACGCGGCGGCGACCGCGCCCCTCGCCCTCGAGCTTCATTGCCAGCGCCTCGAAGGCCTCCGCCGAGCTCATGCCCTCGAAGCCGGGCGAATTCACCAGCACGCCGTACTCCACGTACGCCCCGTCCGACAGGTCCGCCGCGGACCCGTCGGCCGGCGCGATGACCTGCCTGATCGGCAGGCCGTACTTTGTGGCGAATTCCCAGTCGCGCCGGTCGTGGCCGGGTACCGCCATGACCGCGCCGGTGCCGTAACCCATCAGCACGAAGTTGGCGACCCACACCGGGACCCTGTCGCCCGTCAGCGGATGGACGACACTGACCTCGAGCGGCATGCCGCGCTTCTCCATGGTCTCCAGCGCCGCCTCGGTGGTGTGGGCGCTGCGGCACTCGGCGAGGAACGCCGCCAGTTCCGTGTTGCCCTGTGCCGCGTGCACGGCCAGCGGATGCTCGGCGGCTACCGCCATGTAGGTCACGCCGAACAACGTGTCCGGCCGCGTCGTGTAGACGGTGAGCGCCCGGTACCCGGCCACCGGCGCGCCATCCAGCGCGAAGTCCAGTTCGAGGCCCTCGGAGCGCCCGATCCAGTTCGCCTGCATGGTGCGCACCTGCTCCGGCCAGCCCGGCAGCGTATCCAGCGCCTCCAGCAGCTCGTCGGCGTAGGCGGTGATCTTCAGGAACCACTGCGGGATCTCGCGGCGTTCCACCAGCGCACCGGAACGCCAGCCGCGCCCGTCGATGACCTGTTCGTTGGCCAGCACCGTCTGGTCGACCGGGTCCCAGTTGACGGTCGAGGAGGACTTGTAGACCAGGCCCTGCTCGTACAGTCGCAGGAAGAACCACTGCTCCCAGCGGTAGTAGTCCGGGTCGCAGGTGGCCAGCTCGCGGCGCCAGTCGTAGGCGAAGCCGAGGCTCCTCAACTGCGCCCGCATGTGCGCGATGTTCTCGCGCGTCCAGCGCGCCGGCGGCACGCCGTGCTTGATGGCGGCGTTCTCCGCCGGCAGTCCAAAGGCGTCCCAGCCCATCGGCTGCAATACGTTCTTGCCCTGCATGCGCTGGTAACGGCTGACCACGTCGCCGATGGTGTAGTTGCGCACGTGGCCCATGTGCAGTTTCCCGCTCGGATAGGGAAACATGCAGAGGCAGTAGAACTTCTCCTTCGAGGGGTCTTCGCCGGCCTCGAAACAGCCCTGCTCGTCCCAGTAACGCTGGGCCGCGGGCTCGATCACTTCCGGTTTGTAGATGGGGTCCATGGTCCGCTTCGCCACAATCAATCCGCGAAGATTACCGCCCCGCCGTGTTGCGGCGCAAAGTCCCCAGCAAGAACAGGCCCAGGGCGACCGCCGCCAGCGGCCCGTCGCCGTAGCGCAGCCAGGGCGTCAGGCCGGTCATCGGCGGCACCTCGGCCTCGATGACCTCGGCGACGAACTGGCGCGAGCGCTGCGTCACCCGGCCGCGGGGATCGATCACCGCCGTCACACCGTTGTTGGTCGCACGCAGCATCCAGCGGCCGGTCTCCATGGCGCGCATGCGGGCGATCTGCAGGTGCTGGTGCGGCGCGCGCGTGTCGCCGAACCAGGCGTCGTTGCTGACGTTGACCAGCAGTTCCGCCGCAGGAAAGAACACCCGCTGTTGCGCGCCGAAGGCGTCCTCGTAACAGATGGTCGGCGCGACCTTGACGCCGGCCAGGGTCATCGGCGGCGGATCGGCGCGGCCGGGAGCGAAGTCGGTATAGGGCAGGTTCATGAGCCGCATCCAGCGACGTACGAAGGCCGGCACCGGGAAGTATTCGCCAAAGGGCACCAGCTGGCGCTTGCGATAAATCTCCGGCTGCCCGCCCAGCGAGACCAGCACGTTGTAGTACTGGCCGCTCTGGCGGTCGCGCTCCAGGATGCCGAGCAGGATCTCGCTGCCGGCGGCGCGGGCTTCTTCGTCGAGCGCCTCGATGAAATCCATCTCGAGATGCAGCAACGCGGGGATGGCGGCCTCGGGCCAGATCACCAGGTCTGCGCCCCAGTGCGGCCGTGTCATGTCGAGGTACAGCTGGCGGGTCGGCTCCAGCGACGCCTCCAGCCACTTCTCGTCCTGGCCGATCGCGCCTTGCACCATCACGGCGCGCAGCGGCTCGCCGACGGGCGCGGTCCATGACTTGCCGCCGGCATGCCCCGCGGCCGCAAAAACCACGAACAGGGTGGCGACCGCCAGTGCGCGGCCCGCGAGGCCTTCCACCAGCACCGCGGCCAGCGCGCCGGCGCCGAGCGCGCAAACCCAGCTCAGGCCGTAGACGCCACCCAGGGGGGCCAGGGCGCCGAGCACCGAGTCGGTCTGGCTGTAGCCCAGGCTGAGCCACGGAAAACCGCTCAGGAACCAGCCGCGCAGCCATTCGACGGCCAGCCATCCCGCCGGCAACGCCACCAGCCAGCGCGCGGCCCCGCCGGCCGGCAGCCAGCGCGCGCCCAGCCATCCGAGCAAGGCGTAATAGACGCCCATGATCGCCGCCAGCCCGAAAGTCAGGAACGCCGCCAGGGCCAGCGGCGCCCCGCCGAACTCGCGCACCGAGACAAAGGTCCACCAGGTACCGGTCAGGAAGGCGGCAAAGCCGTACCCCCAGCCCAGTCGCGCCGCGCGCCGCGGCGTTGCCCCGCGCCAGGCGAGGAACAGCACCGCCGGGGAGATCAGCGCCAGCGGCCAGTAATTCCAGGGTGCAAAGGCAAACGGCAGGGCCAGGCCGGCAGCGAGTGCCGCGATGTCGGCGGGGCCGAAGCGCCGCCCGCTGCGCGGCAAAGCGGAGCCGACCGCCATCCGCTCAGCCGGCGGCGCGGCGCAGGCGCACCGCGTGCACGCGACGGCGATCGGCGCGCAGCACGGTGAAACGCATGCCGTCGAGCACCAGCGACTCGCCCTTGCGCGGCAGCCGGCCGAGCTCGGTCATCACCAGCCCGCCGACCGTGTCGTAGTCGGCGTCGCTGAAATTCGTCCCGAGCTCCTCGTTGAGGTCCTCGATGCGAGTCAAGGCATCGACTCGCCAGGCGTCCTGCTGCTCCGGCACGATCATGACCTCCTCGTCAGGGTCGTGCTCGTCGTCGATCTCGCCGACGATCTGCTCCAGCACGTCCTCGATGGTGAGCAGTCCGGACACGCCGCCATACTCGTCGACCACGATGGCCATGTGGTTGTGGCTGACGCGGAACTCCTTCAACAGCACGTTGAGGCGCTTGCTCTCGGGAATGAAGACGGCCGGGCGCAGGCACTCCTTGATGTGGAAGCGCTCGCGCTCGTTCTCCGCATAGAAGCGCAGCAGGTCCTTGGCCAGCAGTATGCCGATCACCTCGTCGCGGTCGTCCGCGATCACCGGGAAGCGGGAATGGCCGGAATCGATGATGATCTGGATCATTTCCTGCGGGCTGGCATTGCGCTCGACCACCACCATCTGGCCGCGCGGGATCATGATGTCGCGCACCTGGATGGTGGCGACCTCGAGGACGCCCTCGAGCATGCTGAACTCGTCTGCATCCAGGATGCGGCTGCGCCGGGCCTGGTCGAGCATCTCGATCAGCGCCTGGCGGTCCCGGGGCGCGGCTCGGAAGGCGCCGGCCCAGCGGGCCAGCAGGCCGGACCGGCGCCCGCGGGTACTCGGAGGTTTGTCGTCAGTCATCGTTCGGTTCACGCTCCCGGTAGGGGTTGGGCCAGCCGAGCTCGGCGAGCAGGTCCGCCTCCAGCGCCTCCATGGTCGCCGCCTGCTCGTCGGTCTGGTGGTCGAAGCCCAGCAGGTGCAGCGTACCGTGAATCACCATGTGGGCCCAATGCGCGTCCAGCGGCTTGGCCTGCTCGGTGGCCTCGGCCTCCACCACCTCGCGACATATCACCAGGTCGCCGAGCAGCGGCAGGCCGAGCTCGGCCGGCAGCTCGGCCGGGAAGGCGAGCACGTTGGTCGGCCGGTCCTTGCCGCGATAACGCCGGTTGAGCGCCCGACTCTCGGCGGCGTCGACGATGCGAATGGACAGCTCGGCGTCGTCCCGGCGGCCGGCCAGCGCGGAGCGCGCCCAGTGCCGCAGCTTGGCCACGCCGGGCAGGCCGGTGCGCGTCCCGCCGACCTGGACGTCGATGCGCAGGCTCACTGTTGCTCGTCCCCCTGGTGGCGCTGGTAGGCCTCCACAATGCGTTGCACCAGCGGATGTCGCACCACGTCCCTGGCCGTGAACCAGGTAAAGGCCACGCCCTCCACGCCCTTGAGGACGTCGCTGGCGTGCTTGAGGCCGGACAGCTTGCTGGCCGGCAGGTCCGTCTGGGTGACGTCGCCGGTGACCACCGCGCGCGAGCCGAAGCCGATGCGCGTCAGGAACATCTTCATCTGCTCGACGGTGGAGTTCTGCGCCTCATCGAGGATGACGAAGGCCTCGTTGAGCGTCCTGCCGCGCATGAAGGCCAGCGGCGCAATCTCGATGACGTGCCGCTCGATCAGCTTGCCGACCCGCTCGAAGCCGAGCATTTCGTAGAGCGCGTCGTACATCGGCCGCAGGTAGGGGTCGACCTTCTGCGACATGTCGCCGGGCAGGAAGCCGAGGCGCTCGCCTGCTTCCACCGCCGGACGCACCAGCACGATCCGCCGCACGGCGTCGCGCTCCAGCGCTTCGACCGCGCTGGCCACTGCCAGATAGGTCTTGCCGGTGCCGGCCGGGCCGATGCCGAAACACAGGTCGTTGTCGCGCATGGACTGGATGTAGCGTGCCTGGTTCGGGCCGCGCCCGCGGATGACGCCGCGGCGCATGCGCAGCTCGCCCGGCGCACCGCCACCCGGCTCCTCGTACAGGCCGGCCTCCTGCAGCCAGGCGTGCACGCGCTGCGGGTTGATGCTCTCGGTGGCGGCCTGCTCGAACAGCGCCACCAGCAGCCGCTCGGTCGCATCCACCGCGCGCTCGGGGCCCTCGATCTGGAAGCAGTTGCCGCGCGAGCCGATCGACACGCCGAGGCGGCGCT
>DAOMOU010000141.1:0-5873 GCA_035444525.1 Gammaproteobacteria bacterium
CAGCGAGGCGAGCAGGTCGCCGGCGTCCTTGAGCAACTCCCAGAAGGTGATCATGCGCACCCGCGCGCGCTGGCCGCAGCTGGCGCAATACTGGCCCCACAGCAGCTCGTTGCAGTTGGGACAGGGGCGCGCGTCCGTCAGCGCGGCGTCGCGGCCCTCGAGCACGATGCGGCGGCTGGCGCGGAAGCGGTCGCCGAATTTCGCCAGCCCGGCGGCGCGCATGCGCGGCGCGAACTCCTCGAAGTAGCGGTCCAGCGCGGCGCGGTCCTCGAGCTGGTAGCGCACCACGCGCAACTGCGCCCCCGATTCCGGGTCCTCGGCCTTGTGGATGCTGGCGCCGGTAAACCCCGGCAGCGCCAGCATGTCGTCCACGTGGTACTCCAGCCAGGCCTCGAAGTCGGCCAGGATCTCCGGGTCCGGCTGCAGCGCGACCTCGTAGGTGATGCCTTCGCCAGGCACGCCCGCAATCCGTGCCGGCCGGGCCTAGGCCTCGGCCGACTCGGGCGATCTGGCCGCGCGCCGTCCCTTGCGCGCCGGCTTGCCGGGCTGCACCAACGGCTGCAGCTCCTCCGGCGCGAAATCGTCGACGTGGATCAGCGCCATGACCTTCTCGTCGGCGGCGCGTAGCTGTGCCGCTTCCTCGACGGTGATGATTCCGGCCGCCACGCCGTCCTCGAGCTGGCCGGCGAAATCGAGTGCGTGGACCTGGCCCTCCTTGACGCCCTTGCGCAGCTTCTTCTCCAGCGGCGCCACCTCGATGGACAGCTCCATGGCCTCCTGCAGCAGGCCGAGCGCGTTGCCCGGCTCGACCGTGCGGTAGACGCCGTCGCACAGCCGGTCGCGCATCTCGCCGGGGCCGATGACGCCCTCGACGATACGGCGCGCCAGCCGGTCGCGCGGCGAGCTGAAGCTGCGGCCGCGCGGGAACACCACGAGGCGCAGCAGCCACGCCACGGGACGCACCGGGAAATTGCGCAGGAAGCCGTGCAGCTGCTCCTGGGCCCGGTACAGCAGGAAGCGGCAGCTCCATTCCACCAGTGGCAGGTCGGCCTCGCGGCGGCCCTGGTTCTCGAAATGCTTGAGCACCATGGAGGCGAGGTAGAGGTTCGACAGGATGTCGCCGAGCCGCGCGGACAGCATCTCCTTCTTCTTCAGGGCGCCGCCGAGCGTCAGCATGGCGGTATCGGAGACCAGCGCGAAGGCGGCGCTGAAGCGGCCGATGTGCTGGTAGTAGCGGCGCGTCGGCCCGCGCGTCGGCGTGTCCGCCCACTTGGCCGCCGTCAGTCCGAGCACCAAGGCCCGCGCGGCGTTCGACAGCGCATAGCCGATGTGGCTGAACAGGGCGCGGTCGAAGGCTTCCAGGCCGGCTTCCTGGTCCGGGTCCTGCGCGGCGTGCAGTTCCTTCAGCACGAAGGGATGGCAGCGGATGGCGCCCTGGCCGAAGATCATCAGGCTGCGCGTGAGGATGTTGGCACCCTCGACGGTGATCATCACCGGGATCGAGTTGTAGCCCGTGCCGAGGTAGTTGCCCGGACCCATGCAGATGGCCTTGCCGCCGTGAATGTCCATGGCGTCGTTGGCCACCACCCGGGCCATCTCGGTGCAGTGGTACTTGAGGATGGCGGCCGGCACGGCCGGCTTCTCGCCGGCGTCGACGGCGGCAATGGTGACGCTGCGCGCCGCATCGACGATGTAGGCGAAGCCCGCCATGCGCGCGAGCGCCTCCTGCACGCCCTCGAAGCGGCCGATCGGCATGCCGAACTGCTTGCGGATGCGCGCGTAGGCGCCGGTGGCGAATACCCCGGCCTTGGCGCCGCCGTTGGCGTTGGACGGCAGCGAGATGCAGCGTCCCACGGACAGGCATTCCATCAGCATCCGCCAGCCCTGGCCGGCCATCTTCGGCCCGCCGATGATCGCGTCCAGCGGCAGGAATACGTCCCGGCCCTCGATCGGGCCGTTCATGAACGGCACCGACAGCGGCAGGTGGCGACGGCCGATCTCGACGCCCGGCGTGTCCGCCGGCACCAGCGCCACCGTGATGCCGAGATCCTTCTCCTTGCCGAGCAGGCCGTCGGGATCGAGCATGCGGAAGGCGATGCCGACCACCGTCGCGACCGGCGCGAGGGTGATGTAGCGCTTCGAGAAGTTGAGCTGCAGGCCGAGCACGTCCTCGCCGTCCACCTTGCGCCTGACCACCACGCCGCTGTCCGGGATGGCGGCGGCGTCGGAGCCGGCACGCGGGCTGGTCAGGCCGAAACAGGGGATCTCACGCCCGTCGGCCAGCCCGGGCAACCAGCGGTTCTTCTGCTCCTCGGTGCCGTACTTCAGCAGCAGCTCGGCCGGGCCCAGCGAGTTCGGCACCGCGACCGTGGAGGCGGCGGTCGCGCTGCGGCTGGCGATCTTGGTGAGGACCTGGCTGTGCGCGAAGGCGGAGAACTCGAGGCCGCCGTAGCTCTTCGGGATGATCATCGCGAAGAAGCCCTTGCTGCGCAGGAACTTCCAGGTCTCCGGCGAAAGGTCCTGCAGGGTGTGCGTGACCTGCCATTCGTCGATCATCCGGCAGAGCTCCTCGCAGGGGCCGTCGAGGAAAGCCTGCTCCTCTTCGGACAGCTGCGGCGCCGGCGCGCCCAGCAGCTTGCGCCATTTCGGCACGCCGGCAAACAGCTCGCCTTCCCACCAGACGGTGCCGGCTTCGAGCGCCTCGCGCTCGGTACGCGACATCGACGGCAGCATCTTGCGGTACATCTTCAACAACGGCCGGGTGATGCGCTCGCGCCGCACGTCGGTCAGGTTCAATGCCACCATGCCGCCGAACAGCACCCACAGCAGCAGTTTCCAGGCGAATCCGCCGCCGCCGAACATCGTGTAGACCAGCAGCGCCCCGCCGGCGAAGGCGGTGGCACGCCCCAGTCCGACACGCTGGTAGGCGAGCGCCAGCGCGCCGCCGAAGAACAACAGGAACCACAACAGAGTCGACACGATGGATCACCCCTCGAGCAAGCGGGCCGCCGTGCACGCATCGCGGCGGCATACAGTTGTTTGAATATAACTCCGTTGGGCTCCGGCAACAAAAAGGGGACATTGCTCGCCGGCAATGTCCCCTTGATCGGCCGGGCCCGCCGGCGGCCGCGCTTACAGCAGCTCGCGCACGTCGTTGCGTTCCTCGAGCAGCTCCTGCTCGGTGACGGTCATGCGCGCGCGACTGAAATCGCTGACCTCCAGCCCCTGGACGATCTCGTAGCGGCCGTTCGCGCAACGCACCGGGAAGGAATACACGATGCCTTCGCTTATGCCGTAGCTGCCGTCGGACGGCACCGCCATGCTGACCCAGTCGCCCGGCGCGCTGCCGAGCGCCCAGTCGCGCACGTGGTCGATCGCCGCCGAGGCGGCCGAGGCGGCGGAAGACAGGCCGCGCGCCTTGATGATGGCCGCGCCGCGCTGTTGCACGGTGGGAATGAAGTCCTCGCGCACCCAGCGCTCGTCCACCAGGCCCGGTGCGGGCTTGCCGCCGACCGTGCAGTGGCTGATGTCGGGATACTGGGTGGCGGAATGATTGCCCCAGACGGTCATCTGGCGGATGTCGTTGACGCTCGCGCCGGTCTTGGCGGCGAGCTGGCTGATGGCGCGGTTGTGATCCAGCCGGGTCATCGCGGTGAAGCGTGCGTGGTCCAGGTCCGGGGCGTTGGAGAGCGCGATCAGCGCATTGGTGTTGGCCGGGTTGCCGACCACCAGCACCTTGACCTTGCGGTGCGCATTGTCGTTCAGCGCCTTGCCCTGCGCGGAGAAGATCTTGGCGTTCTCCATGAGCAGGTCCTTGCGCTCCATGCCGGGGCCGCGCGGCCGGGCGCCGACCAGCAGGGCGTAATCGGCGTCGCCGAAGGCCACGTCCGCCTGGTCGGTCGCCAACACGCCGGCGAGCGTAGGAAAGGCGCAGTCCAGCAATTCCATCTCCACGCCCTGCAGCGCACCGAGCGCGGGCGGGATCTCGAGCAGCTGCAGGATCACGGGGGTATTCGGGCCGAGCAGCTGGCCGGAGGCGATGCGGAAAGCCAGCTGGTATCCGATCTGGCCGGCGGCGCCGGTGATGGCGACTCTCGCGGGTTGGGTCATCTGTGGGTTCCTGGAATTCGGCGGGACGCGGCATTTTAGCAGCGGCGACGGCGCGTCGGGGGCGGCATGGGTCGGGGGGGGGGTTGCAATTCCCGAAACTGGTGTTATAGTTCACTACAACACCGGCTCAGCCAGCGACGGACAGCCGTCATCGAGGCAGGTCATGAACATGAACAAACCAAACAACGCCAGTAAGCACGAACAGGCCATGCGGATGCTGACCATCGTCGCCATCGCCTGCCTCACGCTTGCCTCGATGATGGCCTGAGGCGCGCGGAGAGCACCATGGAAGGCGAATGGAACGACGCCCAGCCCATCTACCGGCAGCTTCGCGACCGGGTGGTGACCATGATTCTCGAAGGCGTGCTCGCCGACGGTGACGCGCTCCCTTCGGTACGCACCGTGGCCGCCGAATACCGGCTGAACCCGCTCACCGTGCTCAAGGGCTACCAGGAACTCGTCGACGAGGGGCTGGTGGAGAAACGCCGCGGGCGCGGCATGTTCGTACGCGACGGGGCCGGCAAGGCGCTGCTCAAGGACGAGCGGCAGGCGTTCCTCACCGAGCAGTGGCCGCAAGTGGTTTCGACCATCCAGCGTCTCGACCTCGATCTCGACGAGCTGCTGGCGCGGGCGCGCGCGCAGATGGACGACAAGGAGGATATGCAGTGAATCCCGTGATTCGTGCCCAGGGCCTGTCGCGCCGCTACGGCAGCACCACGGCGCTCGACGCCGTCGACTTCGAGATTCCGGCCGGGCGCATCGTCGGGCTGATCGGGCCGAACGGTGCCGGCAAGACCACGGCCCTGAAGGCCATCCTGGGGCTCGGGCCCTTCGAGGGCGAACTCTCCGTGCTCGGGCTCGACCCGCGCCGCCAGCGGGCGGAGCTCATGCAGCAGGTGTCGTTCATCGCCGATGTCGCCGTGCTGCCGCGCTGGCTGCGCGTGCGCCAGGCCATCGACATCACCTCCGGCCTGCATCCCCGCTTCAGCCGTGACAAGGCCGAGGCCTTTCTCGACCAGACCGAGATCAAGCGCGACAGCAAGATCGGCGCGTTGTCCAAGGGCATGGTCACGCAGCTGCACCTCGCACTGGTGATGGCCATCGACGCGCGCCTGCTGGTGCTCGACGAGCCCACGCTGGGCCTCGACATCATCTACCGCAAGGACTTCTATGCCGCGCTGCTGAACGACTATTTCGACGGCGAGCGCACCATTCTGCTGACCACGCACCAGGTCGAGGAGGTCGAGCACATCCTCACGGACCTGATGTTCATCAGCCACGGCCGCATCGTGCTCAACGAGAGCATGGACACGCTGGGTGAGAAGTTCCTCGAGCTGGCGACGCGGCCCGACCGCGCGGCCGAGGCGCGCAGTCTCGGTCCGCTGTCGGAGCGCCAGGGCCTCGGGCGGCATTATTTCGTGTTCGAGGATCGCCCGCGCGACGAGCTTGCGCCGCTGGGCGAAATCAAGGTCCCCGGGGTGGCCGACCTGTTCGTCGCCAAGGTCAGGAGGGCAGCGTCATGAGACAGCTGACGACCCTGATCCAGCGGGAGCTGATCGAGAACCGCTCGAGCTGGCTCGTGACCACGGTGTTCGGCGGCCTGTTCGTGCTGGCGGCCCTGCTGTCGGTGTTCGGCCTGGTGCGCGTGGACGCCTTCTCGGATCCCATGACGCTCGCCGAGATCGGCGAACGCGTCGACGCCGTGGTGCTCGGCGAGGTGCTGACGGTGCTGCTGGTGGCGATCGCCGGCGTGCTGAGCGTGG
>DAOMOU010000142.1:0-5858 GCA_035444525.1 Gammaproteobacteria bacterium
TTGGTGGGCCGCGTAGGAATCGAACCTACAACCTGCGGATTAAGAGTCCGTTGCTCTGCCAATTGAGCTAGCGGCCCGTGAAGTGCGCTGCACCTGCCGGGCAGGGGCGGAATTCTGGCGATGCAGCCGGCCTTTGTAAAGCTTTGCCGCGGCGGCCAACCGGAAAGGTGGGGTGGACGATGGGACTCGAACCCACGACGACCGGGATCACAACCCGGGGCTCTACCAACTGAGCTACGTCCACCATAACTGAGGTACAAGGCGGGGAATTGTAACCCCGAATCTCGGAATTGGCGCGCCCGGCAGGACTCGAACCTGCAACCGTCGGCTTAGCTTACCAACTACCGCTTTCGCGGCCCCGCCACCCGGCAGGTTTGTGGTCTGGACTATCCCTTCGCCATCTCAGGCGCCGCACGTCTAGTCTCTACGGAGCCCCGCAGATTGCTCGGGCAATCGGCAGGTTTCCACGGGATTGCCATCAGCACTACCTGTTAAGGTTTCCCCGTTATGGTGCGGTCCACTGCAGCGGTTCTGTTTCCCGTTGCAGGCTCCTCACTCAAAGGCCGATGCTCTATCCGGTTGAGCTACGGGCGCGTCGCTTGACCAGGCTAATCAACCCCCTCACACGAAATCTGGTCGGGGCAGAGGGATTCGAACCCCCGACCTTCTGCTCCCAAAGCAGACGCGCTACCAGCCTGCGCTATGCCCCGGCAAGGGCTGCGGATAATACGCCGGGGCTGCGGAGCCGTCAACGCGGAAAACCCCGGTTTTTCTTGTTCGCTCCGATGCTTGCGTGAGACAATCCCGGCCCCTCCGCAGCCGGGGCCGAGGCGCGTGACGGCACAAATCATCGACGGGCGGCAGGTCGCCGCCAACCTCCAGCGGGAAGTCAGGGCGCGGGTCGAGAACCGCCTGGCTGCCGGCCGGCGGCGCCCGGGACTCGCGGTGGTCATGGTCGGTGAGGATCCGGCGTCCACCATCTACGTGCGCAACAAGCGCAAGGCCTGCGACGATGCGGGGATCCGCTCGGTGGCCTATGACCTGCCGGCAGACACCGGCCAGGAAGCGCTCGACGCGTTGATCGCCGGCCTCAACGAGGACCCGGCCATCGACGGCATCCTCGTGCAGCTGCCGCTGCCCGCCCAGCTGGACGCCCGCCGTGTCATCGAGGCCATCGACCCGGCGAAGGACGTGGACGGCTTCCACCCCTACAACATCGGCCGCCTCGCCCAGCGCATTCCCCTGCTGCGGCCCTGCACGCCGGCCGGCGTCATGCAGCTGCTGCGCCACTACGAGATTCCGGTGCGTGGCCGCCATGCCGTGGTGATCGGCGCCTCGAACATCGTCGGTCGGCCGATGGCGCTGGAGCTGCTGCTGGCGGGCGCCACCACCACCGTCTGCCACCGCTTCACGCGCGACCTGGCCGCCGAGCTGGTCCGCGCCGAGATCGTGGTGGTGGCGGTCGGCAAGCCGGGGCTGGTGCGCGGCGAGTGGCTGCAGCCGGGCGCCGTGGTCGTGGACGTCGGCATGAACCGGCTGAACGACGGGCGGCTGTGCGGCGATGTCGAGTTCGAGGCCGCCATGGAGCGCGTCGCGTGGATCACGCCGGTGCCGGGCGGCGTGGGCCCGATGACCGTGGCGATGCTGATGAAAAACACGCTGGACGCCGCGGAACGGCGAGATCCCTAGGCTTGGAAAGAGGGCCGCTGCCCCCGAAAGGGGGGGAGGATGACAGGGCAGCGGCCCTTCAGGAAATCAGGCCCCTGGCGGCGGGCAACGCTCAGCAGGGATCCGCCTGGCCTGCTGCCGGCGGGATGTCGCAGCGCTTGTGCTGTTCCTCGATCACGGTGACGTTGATCACCTCGCTGAACAGCAGGTCATCGAGCGGATAGGTTTCCGGCTCGCCGTCATCGGCACTCGCCGAGCAAGTGAACGCGAGCGTGTAGTCGCCCGGCAGAAGGTAGGCGAGCTGGTATTCGTGCCAGCCCTCGGTCTCGTTCAGTTCGACGATGTCGCTGACCAGCGGCAGCACGCCCTCGCCGCGCGGATCGACGTCCAGGCCCTCGAAGGCGTACACGGCGTCGCCGCCCGCACAGCTCGCCTCGTCGTTGTTCATCGCCAGCAGCCCGTCGGCCACCACGCCCCACACTCCGCCGGTCTCCGCCATGTTCAGGATGCGCACCGTCGGCCGCAGCAGGAACACGCGGTCCTCGCCGAAACGGCCGGCGAGGCCGGGCGGCGAGTGGAGCGACTTGCGCAGGTCGAAGTCGAGCATGTACGCGACGGACTCGTTGGCCGGGACCGTGAATCCGCTCACCACCTTGAAGCCGGTCTGCGCCCCGCTGGGAATGAACAGGGGATAGGTGCCGCCGCCCTCCTCGAGAACGACGTAGGTCGCGGCCTCGTCGAAGTAGATCCGCAGCCACTCGTAGTCGCCGGCCGGCACTTCCTCGCCGTCGATGACCAGGGCGGCCTCGCCGTTGCTGAAGGCCAGCAGGTTGAGCTCCCTCCCCGGCTCGATGACCGGTACGCGGAACGAGGGCCCGTCAACCGGCTTGAACTCGAACTCGGTCATCGCGATGACGACCGCATGGGCCTCGTCGACGGGCGCGTCGGTGACCGACATGCTGAGCGTGCCGGTGCCGGGCTTGCTGTCGCTGCCGCAGGCCGCGAATATCAGGGTGGCCATGGCGAGCAACGTCACCCGGAGGCTGTTCTTTGCACTGATCATGCGTGCACTCCCAATTTGTCTGGTGTTCATACCGGGTCACTGCGGCCGTGCGGCCGCCGGATCGCGCGCGCGGCCACCGAGCCTCGGCCCTGTGGATGACACGAGTGGGGCGCCCATAGGGTTCCATCCCGCGCCGCGCGCTGCAGCCGCGCGACGCCGTTCCGAGCGGCCGCTGGAACCATTGTCCCGGCCCGCGCGTGTGTGTTCCTGATGGCAGATCGATCAGTACCGCGGCGACGGGAGGCCGGGAATTCCCACCAGGAGTTCGAGCGCCTGCTGCAGCCGCTGTTGCCGACGCTGTTTCGCCACGCCTTCCGCTGGACCGCGGCGCGAGACCAGGCCGAGGACCTGGTGCAGGAACTGCTGGTGCGGCTGTATCCCCGCCTCGACGAACTGGCGGCGCTGGACCGGGTCCAGCCCTGGGTGTTGCGCGTGATGTACCGGATCTTCGTCGACCAGCATCGCCGCAACACGAACTCGCCGGTGCGACCGGCACACGAGATGCCGGGCATGATCGAGGACGGCGAGGATGATCCCGCTGCACGCTGTGCGGACCAGGCGCCGCAGCCGCCCGAGCTGGTCGAGCGCGAACTCGACGGGCGTCGCCTGGCGGCGGCCTGGACGGCGCTGAGCGAGGACCACCGGGTGGTGGTCGCGCTGCACGACATCGAGGGGTATCGGCTGGAGGAGCTGTCCGCCGTGCTCGAAGTGCCCGTCGGCACGCTCAAGTCGCGACTGCATCGGGCCAGGGCGCAGCTGCGCCGGCTGCTCGCCACGGAACCTTTGAGCACCGCCGCTCGTGTTGCCGAGGGACGAGGACAGCAATGAACGACCTGGATTGCACACTGGTGCGGCGACGCCTCGAGGACCTGCTCGACGGTTACCTGTCCGCCACGGACAGCGCGGCCGCCGAACTGCATCTCGCCCGTTGCCGTGGCTGCACCGCGGAGCGCGCGGCCATCGAGTCGCTGCGCGGGGAATTGAAGGCCCTGCCGGTCCCGGAGCCGTCGCCCGGCTTCGCGGCCGCGGCGCTCGTTGCGGCGGCCCGGCGAAACGTGCCGGCCGCGGCAGCGGAGCGCGGCTTCCAGGCGTTGCCAGCAGGTCGGTCGGCGCCGCGGCGGCGACTCGAGCTCTGGATTGGCGCGGCGCTCGGTGCTGCCGCCACGGCCGTCTTCATGGTGCTGCTGTCGGGCCTGCCGCAACGCGAGCCGCCACCCGGAATCGAGGCTCCCTCCGGCATCCGCCTGGCATTGCACGAGGTGCGGGAGATCGGCGTGGCGATCGACGTCGACGCTGCGGTCTCCGGCGCCATGATGACGGTCCTGCTGGAGGGCGGCGTCGACCTCGTGGGCTTCGGCGAACAACGCGAGATCAGCTGGCGGACGGACCTGGATGCAGGCACCAACGTGCTATCTTTGCCGATCATCGCGCATTCCATGGAAGGCGGTCGGCTGACTGCGTTGCTCCGGCACGGCGACACGACCCGGCGAGTCGACTTGAGCGTCAGCGTGGCGCCGCCCGCGGTGAACTGAAAATGATCGGCGTACCAAACAGCCGTGCGTATCGCGCCGCGTCGAGGTCCGGGACCATGGGTTACCGCAACATCGTGTCGGCAATCGTCCTCTGCTCGCTGGGCGGGCTGCCGCTCGCCGTGGCCGAAGAGCAGCCGCCGCGCCGCACCGGAGCCGCCGAAGGTCTCGAGATCACCATGCGGATCATCGAAGACCCCGACGCCATTGCGGCCGAAGCGATTACGCGCCGGCTGGAGCTGCCAACGCCGCGCGGGGCGCGCGACAGCGGGCCACCGCCCGGGCCGGCGGAGGGTGCAGGCAAGAGCGAGGCCGCCGGGCAGCAGGGCAAGGAATTCGGCGCGGAAGTCTCGGAACGGGCGCGGGAACTCGCCCGGCAGGCCGGCGAGCAGCGCGAGGAGTTCGGACGCTCGAAGGCCGAGGAAATGCGGCCCGATCCACCGCGGCCGCCTGCGCCGCCGCCGCGCCCCTGAGAAAGGATCCTGGTTGCAGTCGGCTGCGCTGAGCCGGGCCCTGTACTGCCGGAACCTGCTATCTTCTTGAGTCGATTCTCGACCAGGGATCGGCTTTGAGATACCGCGACGCCTGCATCGTGCTGCTCGCCTGGCTCGGTTGCGGCCACGTCGTGCTGGCCGGCGGGCCCGACGAAGCGCGGGCACGAGACCAGTTCGCAGCCGGTACGCAGCACTTCCAGGCACAGGACTACGACGCGGCGCTTGCTGCGTTCCGGGCTGCCGTGGCGTCCGGGTTGTCGGGGCCGGCCGTGCACTACAACATCGGCGTGAGCGCATGGCAGCTCGGGCGTCTCGATGAAGCCGAGGCGGCCTTCAGGATCGTCGCCGGCTATCCGGCCATGGCTACCGTTGCGCGCTACAACCTCGGACTGGTCGCGTTGCGCCGCGGTCACGACGACGCGGCCCGGGACTGGTTCGAAGCGGCGCACGCCGGCGACGACGATGCCATCCGGCACCTTGCGGCTGCGCAACTGGAGGCGCTGGAACCGGCCCCGCCGTCCGTCGAGGCAGCGCCGCGCCCGGTCGTATTCCTGTCCACCCGGGCCGGCTACGACGACAACGTCGTGCTGGCGGCCGATGGCGAAGTCCTCGGCGTCAGCGATACCGGCAGCAGTGTCATTGAAGCCCAGCTGGCGGGGCTCGTGCCATTGGCCGCAGGCATCCGGCTGGCGGGCAGCGCTTTCATGCTGCGCTATCCGCAACTCGGTGAGTTCGACCAGGCGGGCGGGCGGTTCGGCTTGCTGGCCCGGCGAAATCTCGGCGAATGGCAGGGCGAGATCGGAGTGGAGTACGAGTTCAACCGGCTCGACGGCCGGCATTTCGAAGACCGCATCGGGCTGTCGGCGACCGCGTACCGCTCGTTGCCATCCGACTGGGACCTGCGGCTGCGCGTTCGCCACGAGGACATCGACGGCCGCCGGCCCTACGCTTCACTGAGCGGCGATCGCCAGGAGCTGGACGTCAGGCTGCGACGGCAGACGGCCGGGCAGGAGCTGCGTGTCGGCTATCGCTACGAGCGCAACGATCGCGCCGGGGCCGAGTTGTCCCCGGACAGGCATACCCTGGAGGCGGAATGGGAGCTCG
>DAOMOU010000143.1:0-5822 GCA_035444525.1 Gammaproteobacteria bacterium
TCCCAGTCCGGGTCGGTCATGTCGGCGACCAGCACGTCGCCGGGCTGCACGCGGTTCATTTCCTTGACGTCCTTGATGATCCGCGCGGTGCCCGCGCCGATGCGCTGGCCGATGCTGCGACCGGTGGCAATGACGGTCGAGCGGTCCTTCAGCCTGAAGCGCAGGATCGAGCGGCCCTGGCGGCTCTGCACCGTCTCCGGGCGCGCCTGCAGGATGTACAGTCGGCCATCGCCGCCGTCCTTGCCCCACTCGATGTCCATCGGGCAGCCGTAATGCTTCTCGATCGCCACGGCGTGGCGCGCCAGCGTCTCGATGTCGTCGGCGTCAAGACAGAAGCGCCGGCGGTCCGCGGCGGGAACGTCCTGGGTGCGGGTGCCATGGCCGTCCTCGCCGTACACCATCCTGATGGCCTTGCTGCCGAGCGTCTTGCGCAGCAGCGCGCGCTTGCCGGCTGCCAGCGCCGGCTTGTAGACGTAGAACTCGTCGGGGTTCACGGCGCCCTGCACGACCATTTCACCGAGGCCCCAGGAAGCGGTGATGAACACCACGTCACGGAAGCCGGATTCGGTGTCCAGCGTGAACATGACGCCGCTGGCGCCGGTGTCGCTGCGCACCATGTGCTGGATGCCGGCCGACAGGGCGACCTGGTTGTGGTCGAACTGGTGGTGCACCCGGTAGGCGATGGCGCGATCGTTGAACAGCGAGGCGAACACGTCGTGGATGCGCTCGATCACCTGGTCGATACCGCGGACGTTGAGGTAGGTCTCCTGCTGGCCGGCGAAGCTCGCCTCCGGCAGGTCCTCGGCGGTCGCCGACGAGCGTACCGCGACGGCGATGTCGCGGCCCGCGGCCATCTCGTCCCAGGCACGCCGGATCTCTTCGTGCAGCTTCGGCGGCAGCGGGGTATCCTTGATCCAGCCGCGGATGGCCGCGCCGGTCTCGACCAGTTTCTCGACGTCATCCACGTCGAGATCGGCGAGCACGTCGCGGATGCGGTCGGCCAGGCCGTCCTGCTTCATGAAATCCCGGTAGGCAGCCGCGGTGGTGGCGAAACCGCTCGGCACGGTGACCCCGAGTCCTTCGAGGTTGGCGAGCATTTCGCCGAGCGACGCGTTCTTGCCGCCGACACGCTCAACGTCGCCCATGCCGAGTTCATCGAGCTTCAGAATGTACTGTTCCACCTTGGCCCCCTTGAGTTTCCCTTCTCAGGGAACGGACAATGCGCGCTGCCGCGACACACGGGTAAGGGAATGAATCATCGCACCGTTTTCTTCGTGTCCGACCAGACAGGCGTCACCGCCGAGACACTTGGGCACAGCCTGTTGACGCAGTTCGACGGGCTGAAATTTCGCGGCGTGACTGTGCCATTTATAAACACCCCTGACAAGGCGAAAGAGTGCGTACGTCGCATTAAACTGACCGCAGAAGTCGAGGGCTCGCGGCCGATCGTGTTCGCCACAATGGTCCAGGATGACTTGCGAGATATTATCGCGGAAAGTCAAGGACTTGTGCTGGATTTCTTTGGTGCTTTCATAGGTCCGATGGAGCGCGAGCTGGGGGTCAAGTCGAGCCACGCGACCGGCAAGGCGCACGGCGTGGCCGACCAGCGCTCCTACACCCGCCGCATTGACGCGATGAATTACGCGCTCGAGCACGACGACGGCTCGACCACGCGGGACTACAGCAAGGCGGACCTTATCCTGGTCGGAGTGTCGCGCTCGGGCAAGACGCCCACCTGCCTGTACATGGCGCTGCGCTACGGGGTTTACGCGGCGAATTATCCGCTCACCGACGAGGAATTCGAGCGCGGCAAGCTGCCGGCAGTGCTGGAACGCCATCGGGACCGACTGTTCGGGTTGACCATCGCGCCGCGTCGCCTGCAGCAGATTCGCAACGAGCGCCGTCCGGAGAGCAACTACGCTTCGGCGCGCCAGGTGAGCTTCGAACTGCGCTCGGCCGAGGCGCTGTTCAACCGCTACGGCATCAATCACATCGACACCACGGACAGCTCAGTCGAGGAAATCGCCAGCACCGTGCTGGATCGTACCGGGCTGCTGAACAAGCTTCAGGACCGGCAAGGGCCAGTATGAATTGGGGACATTCCCCATTTCCGGCGCGTCGGAAATGGGGAATGTCCCCAATTCAGATGATGCCGGCCGGCGCCTCGACTCCGGTCGTCTCGCGGATGCGAGCCAGCTCGGCGGCTGCCCGGCCCAGCGCCGCGGTCAGTTCGGGGCCCGTGCCCCGGTGCGACGCGCCGGGGGGCAGATACCGCTCCAGGTAGATGCGCAGGGTGGCGCCTTCGGTCCCGGTGCCCGAGAGGCGATAGACCAGGCGCGAGCCGTCCGCAAGGAATATGCGGATGCCCTGGTTGGCGGAAACACTTTCGTCCACCGGGTCCCGGTAAGTGAAGTTGTCCGCGCGCTCGACGGTGGTGTCAGCGAGCTTGATGCCGGCCAGGCCGTCGAGCCGCTGGCCGAGTCCCGCCATCACTTCGGCCGCGCGCTGTCCGTCCGCGATGAACCAGTCGTGGCGTGCAAAGGCGTGGCGCCCGAACCTGCGCCAGTGGTCCGCCACGAGCTCCGTGACCGAGCGGCCGCTGGTCGCCACGATATTCAACCAGAAGAGCACCGCCCAGAGGCCGTCCTTCTCGCGCGCATGGCTGGAGCTGGTGCCGAAGCTCTCCTCGCCGCACAGGTCCACCCGGCCTGCATCCAGCAGGTTGCAGAAGTAGCGCCAGCCGGTCGGCGTCTCGTAGCAGGGAATCCCCAGCGACTCGGCGACGCGGTCGACCGCCCGGCTGGTCGGCATGGAGCGCGCGACGCCGGCCAGTCCCTGCCGATAGCCCGGTACCTCGCGGGCGTGCTCGGCGAGTACTGCGAGGCTGTCGCCCGGCGTCACCACCATGCCGGGCCCGACAATCATGTTGCGATCGCCGTCGCCGTCCGAGGCCGCCGCCAGGTCCCCGCCGTCGGGACCGCTCATCCACTCGACCAGGTGAGCGGCGTCCACCGGGTTGGGGTCGGGATGCAGACCGCCGAAGTCGGGCAAGGGCACGGCATTGACGACGCTGCCGCCGGGTGCGCCGAGGCGCCGTTCGAGGATCTCCACGGCGTAGGGGCCGGTGACTGCATTGAGGGCGTCGAAGCGCATGCGAAACCGCCCGCCGGTCAACAGCGCGCGAATGCGGTCAAAGTCGAACAGGGACTCCATCAGCGCCGCGTAATCGGCCACCGGGTCAACCACTTCGATCTGCAGCGGCCCGGCCTGCCGGCTGCCCAGTGTTTCCAGGTCCGGCGCGGGTATGTCCACTACACGGTATTCGCGCAACGCCAGCGAAGCGCGCCAGGCGGCCTCGGTGAGCGATTCGGGCGCCTGGCCGCCGTTGGCGGTGTCGAACTTGACGCCAAAATCGCCATCGGGACCGCCCAGGTTGTGGCTGGCCGTGAGCAGGAAACCGCCCGCGGCGCCGTGCAGGCGGATGAGGTGCGAGGCTGCGGGGGTCGACAGCAATCCCTGCCGGCCCACGATGATGCGTTCCACGCCGTTCCCCGCCGCAACCCGGAACAGGACCTGCAGGGCCTCGCGATTCCAGTAACGCCCGTCGCCGCCCGCCACCAGCGTGGCGCGGCGAAAATCTCCGGCCGAGTCGAACACCGCCTGCAGGAAATTCTCGAGGTAGTGGGGCTGGCGGAATACCCGGACTTTCTTGCGCAGTCCGGCCGTGCCGGGTCGCTGGTCCGGGAAAGGCCTGGTGGGGACGATGCGCGCGGCCATGTGAGGCTCTCCGTTGCGTCGGTGCCACGAAATCCCTGTGATATATTGCCGCGCATGATAGCAGACGGTTCAATCGTGCTGCCGCGTGTAACGCTGCCGGGCAGCTTCACTGCGCTCATGCACTTGTACGAGAGCAACTATCTGCGCCTGCACTGGCTGCTGGAGGACGTGGCCGCGCTGCCGGACGAGCAGTGCTCGCGCGTCACGGCGGACCTGCCGTTGCACCTGTCGGTAATCGATCGCAGCCGTTACACCACCACGCTGCGCCTGACTTATTTCTTCGAGGACGATCGCGACTGCGTGGCGGATCCGGACCTCACGGTGCGCGTGTACCACGACGCAGGCCTGGCGGAGGCGATGGCCTGCCGGAGCCGTCACCTGCATCATGCCCTGCGGCGCTTCGACACTTCGGCGGGCGATGAGCTCGGCCGGCGCTGGGCGCGCAACAGCATGCTCAACAAGTGGCTTGAGTACTGCCACGACCACGGCCACCGGTTTCACGGGGCCGGCGCGTGAGCGAACGCGCGGATGAGCTTCCGGCAGGGCGGGAGGAATCCGAGGAGGAGCGCCTGCTCAACCTGTTCCGCAACCGTGCGGAGCTGAAGAAAGCCTTTTCCGACCTGCAGAAGGCATTGCGCCTGGCCGAGGAGCGACTGGCCAGCCAGGAGGCGGCGACACGCCGCGCGGAGGAACGCTTCCACGCCATCGAGCAGCTGCTGGCGCAGCCCGGGACCGGTTATACGGCCCTGGTCTACTTCCAGCTCCGGGCGTTGTGGCGCGCCTGCCACGAGCGCCTGCAGATCATCTCCGACGAGCTGCGCGGGCGCCACGAAGAGCGGCAGCGGCGTGAGGAACTGATGCGCTTCAACCAGGAAAAACAGCGGCAGCTCGCGGCGCTCGACCAGCAGCTCACGCAGGCGAAGGATGAAGTCGAGGAACGGCTGGCCGGGCGCAATGCTGCGCGTGCCGAGCTCGAGCGCGCGCAAGGCCTGTTCGCCTACTTCAGGCGACGGTCGCTGAGCGAGCGCTTGCAGCAGCGACAGAGCGAGCTCGAGGCCTCGCGCCTGCGGCTCGCCGAGCTCCAGGACCGGCGGGCAGCGGTCAGTGCCGAGCCCTGGCCGGAATTTTCCGGGCTGGACAACGGCACCAAGCGCGAGATCAACGTGTTCGTTATCGCCGCGGCCCAGGAACTGTATCTCCTGTTTGCGACGGACGACCTGGCCCGCAAGGCGCGCGACGCCAACGTCAATCCGATCGAGGAAATGCGCTACGGCAGCGAAGAAGAGTGCAAGGCGCTGATCGGCAAGATCCGTAACGCAGTCGCGGTGCTCGGGCCGAGCCGTCCGAGCCTTGCGGACATCGAGACGCGCGCCCAGTCGATCACCAGGCAGGCCCAGTTCCGCAGCGCCCGCGAGACCGTCCCGATGGCCGCGTCGGTGTCACGCATCGACCTGCCGGTGCGCTCAAGCGAGGGCCCGTCGGTGCGCCGCATTCCGCTCGAGGTCAACGTGCTGGCGGAAGAGTATTGGGACATCTACGACGTGTTCATTCCCTGAGCGGGTTCGCGCGCGCGGTCGCCGCGGCGCCGCCGCCCGCGGAGCGGCGCGCCACTGCCTTGACACGACGACCCCAGCGGCCGAGGTCGTCGAGCAACGCGTAGGTCCAGGGTACCAGCAGCAATGACGTCAGCGTCGAGAACCCGAGGCCACCGATGATGGCGCGCGCCATCGGGAAGTACGCCGGCGCACCGATCTCGTCGCCGCCCACCTTGGTGGCGCTGACGGCCAGCGGGAGCAGGCCCAGAATGGTAGTCGCGACGGTCATGAGGATGGGACGCAGACGGTCGCGGCCCGCCTGCAGCAGTGCCGCATCGCGCTCCAGCCCGTCGCGCCGCAGGTTGTTGACGTGGTCGATCAGCACGATACCGTTGTTCACCACCACGCCCACCAGGATCATGATCCCGATGGTGGCCATGAACGAGAAGGTCGTGCCGGTGATCATGAAGAACCAGAACACGCCGATGATCGAGAAGCCGATCGAGGTGA
>DAOMOU010000144.1:0-5788 GCA_035444525.1 Gammaproteobacteria bacterium
CCACTCTGACCCCAGTTTTTGCCTTTCCTGCTCACCGCCCGCAGCGCCAGGCGGCGAAGCGCTGGCTGCCGCCGGCCGGGTCGGCCAGCGGGTGGATGGTGTCGGCCTGCAGGCCGGGGGCCTCGTTGCGGGCCAGGGTCTCCAGTTCGTCGCGGACCTTGATCGGGTTGCGCTCGATGAAGGCGATGGAGTGCTTGACCGAGACCTCGACCTCGCCGCGCTTCTCGCAACCCGACGGCGCGCCGGTGACGACTTTCACCGCGCTGGCGCCGGGCGCCATGTGCACCCAGGTGCAGGCGGACAGGGCGAGCGGGAGGGCGAGCAGGACAGCGAGGCGCATGGGGTGGGTCCGGTCCGGGGTTGGCGGGAGTTTGCCGCAGCGGGGATGAACGTAGAGGGTTGGTAGTTGGTAGTTGGTAGTTGGTGGTTGGTGGTCGGGATTCCGGTTTCTCCACCAACTACCAACCACCAACTCGCTCTACCCGTCCGCCACCAGTGGCGCGTGGGTCGCGCGCATGGCGCGCTCCTACTTGGCGGGCTTGCCGTCGGCGTCGATCACCTGCACTTCGCCCAGCTTCAGCGCGCGCACCGGCGCTTCGGTCTGCTTGAGGTCGCCGACGATCACCCAGGTCAGGGCGTCGGGGCGGAGGGTCTTCGCCGCTTCGGCCACCTGCGCCGGGGTGATCGACTCGACCTCGGCCTTGCGCCTGAACACGTAGTCGTCCGGACGGTCGTAGAGGACGATGCCGCCGATGGTGCTCATCACCGAGCGCGCGGTCTCGTAGGCGCCGGGCAGGCTGCGGGTCTGGATCGCCTGCACCCGCTCGACCTCGGCCGCACTGGCCGGGCGCTCGCCGTCGGCGAACTGCACCAGCTCGCGCTGGATCTCGGCCATTGCTTCACCGGTCTTGTCGATCTGCACCGGCGCCGACACCAGCCAGCGGCGCTGGCCGAGCGCGCCGCCGAGCGCGCTGCGGGCGCCGTAGGACCAGTGCTTGTCCTCGCGCAGGTTCATGTTCAGGCGCGCGGTGAAGTCGCCGCCGATCACGCCGTTGGCCATCTCCAGCCGCACCGCGCCCGGGTCGGTGGTCGACGGCGCCAGCTGGGCGGCGAAGATGTTGGCCTGGACCGCGCCGGGCTGGTCGATCAGGAACACGCGCGGCGCCTGCGGCAGCGCGACCTGCGGCACCGCCACCGGCGCCGGTGCGTCGCCCTGCCCGGTCCAGTCGCCGAAGTGGCGCTCCAGCACCGGCACGATCTCGGCCAGGGTGGTGTCGCCGACCACGATCAGGGTCGCGTCCTCCGGACGCAGCCACTGGCGGTGGAAGTCGAGCAGGTCGTCGCGGTCCAGCGCCGCGATCGAGGCTTCGCTGCCGCTGCCCGGCGTGCCGTAGGGATGCGCGGCGCCGTACAGCAGGCCCGGCAGCACCCGCATCGCCATGCCGCTCGGCTGCGCCTTCTGCTGGCGGATGCCGGCGATCCAGGTGGCGCGGACGCGTTCGATCTCGGACGCGGCGAAGTCGGGGCGGCGGACCATGTCGGCGAACAGCGCCAGCGACGGATCGAGGTTTTCCTTCAGCGCCGACAGCCAGGCGTTGCCGCCGTCGGTCGAGGCGCCAGCGCCGAGGCTGGCGCCGAGCGCTTCGGCGCGGTTGGCGAAGTCGAGCGCGCCGATCCCCGCCGCGCCCTCGTCGAGCAGGCCCATGGCGAACTCGGCCACGCCCTCGCGGCCGGCGGAGTCGCTGCTGTTGCCACCGTTGAATTCGTAGCTGAACTGCACCACCGGGATGTCGTGGCGCTCGGCCAGGATCACCGTGGTGCCGTTGCCCAGGGTCGCGCGCTGCAGCGACGGGAACTTCAGCTCGGGGAAGCTCGTGGTCTGCGGTACGCCGAGGCTGCGGTCCACGGTGGCGGCGGTGGTGCTGAACTTCGGATCGGGCGCGGGCAGGTCGAACGGCGCCGGCACGCCCGCCGGATCCTCGACCAGGGCGGTGCGCTCGCCCGGCTCGACGACGATGGTGTGGCTGCCGGCGCCGAGCCACTTCGCGCCGACCGCGCGCACGTCGGCGGCGGTGGTCGCGTCGATGTTCGCAAGCGAAGTGCGGAAGCAGCCCGGGTCGGCCTCGTACACGGCGCACTCGGCCAGCACGTCGGCCTTGCCGCCGAAACCGCCGATGCGCTCGATGCCGCGGATGAAGCCGGCGCGCATCATCGTGCGTGCGCGCTCGAGTTCAGCCGCGCTCGGGCCCTCGGCCACCAGCCTGGCGATCTCCTCGTCGATGATCGCCTCGACCTTCGCCGGGTCGACGCCCTGTTTCACGGTGGCGACGATGTAGAAGTTCGAGCCCAGCTGCGAGGCGCCGGCCATCGCGCTGATGTTGTCGACCAGCTGCTCGCCGTGCAGCAGGCGCGCGTCCAGGCGCGAGGAGCGGGCGCCGCCGAGCACGTGGCCCAGCACCTGCAGCTGGTCGAGTTCGACGCTGCCGGTCTGCGGCACGTTCCAGACCCGGTAGATGCGCGGCTGCGGCACCTTGTCCTGCATCACCTCGCGGGTGGTCTGCGGGCGCTTGGCGACGTCGACCGCCGGCTGCGCCATCGTCGGCCCGGCGGGGATGTCGCCGAAGTACTTCGCCACCTTCTCCTTCGCGGTGGCCAGGTCGATGTCGCCGGCCAGCACCAGCACCGCGTTGTTCGGGCCGTACCAGGCGTGGAACCACTGCTTGACGTCGTCGAGCGAAGCCGCGTTGAGATCGTTCATCGAGCCGATCACGCTGTGCCCGTAGGGGTGCGCAGCCGGGTACAGCGCCTGGGTCATCTTCTGCCAGACCTGGCCGTAGGGCTGGTTCTCGCCCTGGCGCTTCTCGTTCTGGACCACGCCGCGCTGCTCGTCGAGCGCGGCCTGGTCGATCGCGCCGAGCAGGTGGCCCATGCGGTCGGACTCCATCCACAGCGCCATGTCCAGCGCGGTGGTCGGCACGTTCTGGAAGTAGTTGGTGCGGTCGGTGTTGGTGGTGCCGTTCTGGTCGGTGGCGCCGACCGCGCGGAACGGGTCGAAGAACTCGCCGCGGTGGTTCTCCGAGGACTGGAACATCAGGTGCTCGAACAGGTGGGCGAAGCCGCTGCGCCCGGACGGCTCGTCCTTGCTGCCGACGTGGTACCAGATGTTGACCGCCACGATCGGCGCCTTGCGGTCGGTGTGCACCACCACGCGCAGGCCGTTGGGCAGGGTGAAGCTCTGGTATGGGATGTCGACGCCGGCCCTGGCGGCCGCCGGCGGCGCCTCGGCCCAGGCCAGGGGCGCGGCCGTGCCCAGGGCGGCGGCGAGCGCGATGGCGAGGAGGGTGCCGCGGCGCGGCTGGCGTTGGAACGTCGACATGGGGGCTTCCCTGATGGCCAAACCCCCATGGTACGGTCCCGCGCCGGCCGCTGGACTGGGCCATTGGTCCCGGTCCGGGGGACGTTCGCCGCGAGCTTCTGGGCAAAACACCGAAGTGTGTTCACTTTTTACAAACTTCGGTGTTTTTTGGTGACCGGAAGCCTAGCCCGCCTCGCAACTAGGTTCCCAACGTCTATCTCACCCTCTGATACCGCGTGCTGCTACCTCTAGCTAAGCCGCGCCATCCGCCTGTCTCAACAACCGGCGAGATTAACGGAGGCGCCGTGGGGACCCTAGAATGAGCCCCTAAGACGAGGGAAACCGTAGCGTTGAAGATCGAGGACATTGCCAGGGGCCAGCGGTTGGTTGGGGTGGACCCCGCTGGACCCGTGGAAGTCGTGGCCGTAGCGCCCGGCGGGCAGGACGCCATCACCCTCGTGTTCCGGTCCCCGGCTGGGGTCATCGCTGAGCGAATGCTGTTCCGGGACGACGAAGCGTCCTTGGCCGAGGCCACTGCCACACGTCCTTG
The DNA here is from genome assembly GCA_035444525.1 of Gammaproteobacteria bacterium. Lineage (GTDB taxonomy): Bacteria > Pseudomonadota > Gammaproteobacteria > Steroidobacterales > XN24 > XN24. The sequence goes on from DAOMOU010000144.1 coordinate 3,906, forward strand.
GTCGTTTGCGGCCAGCGGCGAGGCCTTCCAGTTGGCCGCCGAGGCGCTGCGCATCCGCTTCGCCCACCTGTTCGACCCGATGATGGCCGTCCACACCTCGGACGTGGAGCCGCTGCCGCACCAGATCTCGGCCGTCTACGAGGCCATGCTGCCGCGTCAGCCGCTGCGGTTCGTGCTGGCCGACGACCCCGGTGCAGGCAAGACCATCATGGCCGGCCTGCTGATCCGTGAGCTGATCATGCGCTCCGACGCCCAGCGCATCCTGGTGGTGTCGCCGGGCTCGCTGTCCGGCCAGTGGCAGGACGAGTTGCGCGACAAGTTCGGCCTGGAGTTCACCCTGTTCAGTCGTGAGCAGCAGGAGCTGTCCGCCAACGGCAACGCCTTCACCCAAACCGACCGCATGATCGCGCGGCTGGACCAGTTAGCACGCAATGACGACCTGAAAGAGAAGCTGCGAGCGTCGCACTGGGACCTAGTCATCATCGACGAGGCCCACAAGTGCGCCGCCAGCTTCTCCGGCGGCGAGGTCAAGAAGACCCAGCGCTACGAACTGGCCGAACTGCTCGGCTCGATCTCGCGCCACTTCCTGCTGATGACGGCCACGCCGCACAACGGCAAGGAAGAAGACTTCCAGCTGTTCATGGCGCTGCTCGACGGCGACCGCTTCTACGGCAAGTTCCGCGAGGGCGCCACGCGCGTGGACGTGTCCGACCTGATGCGGCGCCTGGTGAAGGAAGAACTGCTCAAGTTCGACGGCACCAAGCTGTTCCCGCCGCGACTGGCCTACACCGCCAACTACGACCTGTCGCCTGCCGAGGAGGCACTGTACGCGCATGTCTCGGACTACGTGCGCAACGAGTGGAACCGGGCCGAGCAACTGGATGGCAAGCAGCGCAATAGCGTTGGCTTCGCCCTGACCATGTTGCAGCGCCGTCTGGCATCCAGCCCGGCCGCCATCTACCAGTCGCTGTTGCGCCGCCGCAAGCGGCTGGAAGAGCGGTTGGACGAAGCCAAGCTGATCGCCCGCGGCAATCGGGCTGGTGAGGAGCGCCCCATCTACGGCAAGGTGGTGGCGATCGACGTGCCGGACGACCTGGACGAGGCCGAGGACGAGCTGCCGCCGGAAGACTTCGAGAACGTCGCCGACCAGGCGGTGGAGCAGGCCAGCACCGCCGACACCATCGCCGAGATGGAAGCCGAGCTGTTCACCCTGCGCTCGCTCGAAGCCGAGGCCCGGGCGCTCTACGACAGCGGCCACGACCAGAAGTGGCGCGAGCTGTCCCAGATCCTGCAAGACAGCGCGCTGATGTTCGATGCCAACGGCAGGGCTTCAGGCGGGGGTCGAACAAAAAGGAGGCCGCGCGCGAGCGTGAGCGCCTGTTCGACATCATCCGCGAGCTGGTGAAGTGGGAGAACACCAACAACGAGGAAGTCCTGGCACGGGCACGGGCGGAGATCCGCAAGAGCTGGGAAGAGACGTGCGAACTCAACAAAAAGCACCCGCAGGCGGCTGAACTGTTCAATCCGGCCAACCTGCCTGCGTTCCATGACCCGTTCGCGGGTGGTGGTGCCATTCCACTGGAGGCGCAGCGGCTGGGTCTGGATAGCCATGCCAGCGACCTGAACCCGGTAGCGGTGCTGATCAACAAGGCGATGATCGAGATCCCGCCGAAGTTCGCCGGCTGCAAGCCGGTGGGGCCGGTGCCTGCTGGAGAGAAGCAGACGAGGATGGCGGAAGACTGGTCGGGCGCGCGCGGCCTGGCCGAGGACGTGCGCCGCTATGGCCACTGGATGCGTGAGGAAGCGCAGAAGCGCATCGGCCACCCGTGTCCATGACGGCTCCGCCACGCCGGAGTACCAGGACCCGGTGCTGTTCTTCCAGC
>DAOMOU010000145.1:0-5724 GCA_035444525.1 Gammaproteobacteria bacterium
ATGCTTAAAGCCGGGGACCACGCGCCTGATTTCACCCTGCCCGACCAGGACGGCAGGCCGGTATCGCTGCGCAACCTGCTCGCCGACGGGCCGCTGGTGCTGTATTTCTATCCCGCCGATTTCACGCCGGGCTGCACCAAGGAAGCCTGCAGCATCCGCGACATGCACGACGAGATCGCCGCTGCCGGCATGCGGGTCGTTGGCATCAGCCCGCAGGATGCGACCAGTCATGCGCGATTTCGCGACCAGCACCAGTTGCCCTTCACGCTGCTGGCCGACCCCGGCAAGGCCGCAGTGAAGGCCTGGGGCGTGGACGGCCCGCTCGGCGTGGGGGTGCGCCGCGCCACCTTCCTGGTCGGCGCCGACGGCGTGATTCGCGATGCGGTGCTTGCCGACCTGAGGATCAGCCGGCACGAGGAATTCATCCGCAAGGCGATCGCGGCCGCCTAGGCGCGCGGGCTGGTTCCGGTCCCGCGGCGCCAAGTCACTCGCCAGGCACGGTCGTGCCCCTGCCCCGTGTCGCGATTTCCAACCGTTGCTGGGTCACCAAGTTCAATTCCCCGCGCAGCTCGCGCCCCGGGGCAAGCCCGGGCGACCGGGCCATCCTACCTCCGCTGGGGAAAACCCGCATGGCTCGCGGCCGACGGACCGTGCACGATGAGCGGCGGAGATGCGCTCAACGGAGGCTGCGCCATGAAATCTGTCCTGGTCCTGTACATGAGCCGCGGCGGCCACACCGCCCGCATCGCGCGCAAGATCTGCGCGAGCATCGAGTCCGCCGGCGGCCGGGGCGAGATGATGGACATCAACGAGGCCGTCCACGAGGGCGTCGACTGGGACCGCTACGATGCCATCGCGCTGGGTGCACCCGTGCTGTACGGCACCTACGACAAATCGGTGTTCGATTTCATCGCGGCCAACCAGGCCCGCCTCGAAGCCAGGCCAAGCAGCTTCTTCAATGTCTCGGTGGTGGCCCGCACGCCGGAGAAGGCCACCGTCGAGGGCAACCGCTACATGCAGAAGTTTCTCGAGTTGTCCGCCTGGAAGCCGCGCGACCTGAAGGTCATCGCCGGCAAGGTCGATTACCCGTCGTGGGGACCGCTGGACACGATCGCCATCCAGATGATCATGAAGTTCACCCACGGCCCGACCGACAGGACGGCGGTGATCGACTACACGAACTGGGACGATGTGGCCGCCTACGGCCGGCACCTGCTGGCGCTCGCCGGCCGCTAGTAACGCAAGGTCAGAAGACGGGTGCCGCGCAGCCGCGAATAGCTGATGATCCAGAGTCCCGAGTAATCCTCGGCGTCGACCAGGCCGATCTCCGCGCCGAGCCCGTCGGCGATGACCGGCACCGTGTTGCTGTGCCCGACCACCAGCACGACCTCGCTGCGATGCCGCCATTTCAGCCGCCGCAGCAGCTTGCCGTGCTGGTCGGCGCGCACCACGCGCGGCTCCACGCCGGCCAGGGCGGCGACCGGCGCCGCGGTTTCCTGGGTGCGCCGGGCCTGGCTGACGTAGATCGCCTCGATGCCGGCGCGCTCCAGCATCTCGGCAAGACGCTGGGCATGGGCCAGCCCCGCTTCCGACAGGCCCGGGTCGTCGCCGAGCTCCACTTTCTCGGCATGGCGCACCAGCACCACGGTGGTGCTGCCCCAGGAGGCCACGATCCACGCCGCCAGCACCAGGACCGCGAGCACCGAGCCGACGACGAAGGTCAGCGGTGTGTAGAGCGGCCGGCGCCGCAACCCGCGGTGGTCTTTTTTCAGGTCCTGCACCTCAGCGATCTCCCCCGCGCCGGCGCGTCTCGGCGGGCGCATCCCGCCTCTCGTCCAGCACACGATACTCGCCCTCGATGTCGCCTTGATGTCGCCCGGGCCCGCCCTCGCCGGGCGGCCGACCGCTGCGCAGGGCCTTTTCAAGTTGTCGCCTGGCCCACCAGATGCGCACCGCCAGCACCAGCATCGCGACCACGAAGAAACCGAGCGCGGCCAGGAAGACAATGGCCCCGAGAAACGCGGCCGAAACCAGCATGATCACCGCGCCGATGCTCAACAGGATGCGCGCCACCAGCCCGGGACCACCATGGCCGCCCGGCCCGGCGCCCGGCCCCGTCAACTGGATCCTGATCTGTTGCATCGCCGCCTTTCCTGCGCACCGGCCTTACACTCTCGACCATCGGGCGCAGCGGTTCAAGTCCGCCCGGCGCTCACCGCCGTGCCCGGCACCCGCGCCGCCGGCTACGCTTGCGGCGCCCACCCGCGGCGGGGACAATCGCCGCCTCGGAGAGGTGGCAGAGCGGTTGAATGCACCGGTCTTGAAAACCGGCAACGGGGCGACCCGTTCGGGGGTTCGAATCCCCCCCTCTCCGCCAAATTGAAGCTATTGCCTTACCGGGATTCGAACCCCCGAAGCAACAAAGCCCGGGTTCGACCCGCAGCCGACGGAACGCACCCCGATGCCCCGCGACCTTCCCCCCGCCATCCTCGCCATCGGCCGCAACTACGCCGAGCACGCCGCCGAGATGGGCAGCGCCGCGCCCGACCGGCCGCTGGTGTTCATGAAGAATCCCGCCTCTGTGGTCGGCGACGGCGAGGCCATCGTGATTCCGCCGATCTGCCGCGAGCACGGCCCGCAGGTCGACTTCGAGGGCGAACTGGCGGTGATCATCGGGCGCGACTGCCGTGACGTGCCGGCGAGCCGGGCACTCGACTACGTGCGCGGCTACGCCTGCGCCAACGACGTCAGCGCCCGCTGGTGGCAGAGGGAAGGCAGCGGCGGCCAGTTCTGCCGCGGCAAGAGTTTCGACACTTTCTGCCCGCTGGGTCGCGTCGTGCCGGCCAGCACGATCGGCGATCCGCAATCGCTGGCCATCCGCACCCGCCTCAACGGCACAGTGATGCAGGAGAGCAACACGCGCCTGATGCTGTTTCCGGTCGCGACCCTCGTGGCCGAGCTGTCGCGCGGCACGACCTTGCTGGCCGGCACGGTCGTCCTGACGGGCACGCCGGCGGGGGTGGGCGCCGCCCGCAAGCCGCCGGTGTTCCTGCAGCCCGGCGACGTGGTGGAGGTCGAGATCGAGCGGGTCGGCGTGCTGAGCAACCCGGTGCGCGAGGCCTGAACCGGGCGCGCGCGGCCGCGGGAACTTCGTGCCGCGGCACCGGTCATGGTAGTCTGGAGCCTGATTCCGAACCCTTTTCCGGAGGTCGATTGCCCATGCAACCTGCCCGTTCAACGTACGCTGGCGTGGCTCGTCCGGCGGTCGTCGAGACCAACAATGTCCTGAAGAACACCTATCTCCTGCTCGCGGCGACGCTGCTGTTCAGCGCCGCGACCGCCGGCATCGCGATGTTCGCGGGCATGCCGCCGCTCAATCCCTTCATCGTGCTGGCCGGCTACTTTGCGCTGCTGTTCGCCACGGTGAAGACGCGCAACAGCGCGCTTGGCCTGGTGTTCGTGTTTGCGCTGACCGGCTTCATGGGCCTCACCCTCGGGCCGATCATCAGCCTGTACCTGACCATGCTGCCGAACGGCAACGAGGTGGTGATGACCGCGCTCGGCACCACCGGCGCGACCTTCGTCGGGCTGTCCGCCTATGCGGTGAAGAGCAAGCGCGACTTCAGCTTCCTCGGCGGCTTCCTGTTCGTCGGCATCCTGGGCGCCTTCCTGCTCGGCATCTTCGCCTACCTGTTCAGCATGCCGATGCTGTCTCTGGCGGTGTCCGGCATGTTCGTAATCGCCATGGCCGGGCTGATCCTGTGGCAGACCAGCGAGATCGTGCGCGGCGGCGAGACCAACTACATCATGGCCACCGTCACGCTGTACGTCAGCATCTACAACCTGTTCACCAGCCTGCTGCACCTGTTCGGAGTGCTCGGCGACGAGTGAGCCGGAAGCGCGCGCCAGCCCGGACGCTGTTTGCGCTCGTCGCGTTCGGGCTGGTGGCGGCCGCTGCGATCTACGCGCTGGCCGCACGGGACCCGACGGAGGTCGAGCTGGCCAGCGGCATCGCGTTGCCGCAGCCGCGCAAGCTGCCTGACTTCCAGCTGGTCAACCAGCATGCGCGATCCTTCGGGCGCGCCGACCTGGAAGGTGGGTGGACCCTGCTGTTTGCCGGCTTCACGCACTGCCCCGACATTTGCCCGACGACCCTGGCGACGCTCGCCGCCATCGATGCGCAACTGCGCGCACGCGGCGTGGCACTCGACACGGTCTTCCTGAGCCTCGACCCCGAGCGCGACACGCCGGCCACGCTGGCGCCCTACCTGGCACACTTCAATCCGCAGTTCATCGGCGCCACCGGCCCGCAGGACGAAATCGCGCGATTCATGGCCGGGCTCGGGCTGGCGTACATCCGGGTGCCGACCGGTGGCGGTGGCTACACCATCGACCATTCGGCAGCGCTGGTGCTGATCGATCCGCGCGCCCGCGTGGCGGCCTATTTCAAGCCGCCGCTCGTCGCCGAACGCATCGCTGCGGACCTGGCTGCCCTGGCCGGCCCGCGGGGCTGAGCGGTCGGCGGTTCGCCGCCGCTCAGAGCCGCGATGCGCTCAGTTCCACGTCCGCATTGGCCCAGGCGCGCTCGAAGCGCCGCCCGGCCGCCTCGGCCGCGGCAGCGTCGTCCTGCGCCAGCAGCGACTGGGTGAGGCCGAACAGGGACCAGCCGTTCTCGGGATTGCGCCGCAACTCCTCCCGGTAGACCGCCTCTGCCTCCGCCGGCCTGCCGGCATCCAGCAGCACCGCGCCGAGGGAGTGCCGCACCGGCATGTGCCAGCCCGGCGGTTCGTCATAGGGCAGCGCGTCCTCGATCACGACCGCTTCCCTGAGCGCGGCCATTGCCGCCTGCTTGTCGCGGGCGTCGACCGCCAGCTCCGCCGCCAGCACGCGCTCGGCGATGCGCACGCCGTGAATCAGCGAATACCGTTCCCAGGAACGCATCTGTTCGATGGCGGGGTCGCTGGCGGCGGCCGTGAGCGCCGCGTGGTGGCTCTCCGCTGCGGCAATCCGTGCCTGCCGCACGGCGGCGATGCCCTGGGCGTAGTGCCACATGGCGACCATGTAAGGCAGGTCGGCGGCGGGCTGCGGCGTTGCCACGATGTCGTCCCACCGCCCGAAACGCACCTGTGCGAACAGCGGGGTCAGCGCGAAGTACTGCATCGCCTCGAAGCCGGGTGTGCGCATGAGCTGTGGGTCGCTGGTGCGTTCGCCGGTGGCGCTTGCGGCATCGAGCGCGATGGCGCTGGCCCCTTCCATGGTCGCCGCGAACCAGAGGAAATGGTGATTGTGGGGCACGTAGCCAAGCGGGTAGACGCCCGGCTGCGGCCGACAGATCGCCAGGTAGGCGTCGTCCGCCGCAATGGCCTTCTGGTTGGCGAGCACCGCATCATGGTAACGGCCGACGCGCGCGTAGATGTGGGCCGGCATGTGCACGAGGTGCCCGGCCGCCGGGATCAAGGTACGCAGCTTGTCCGCCGCCGCCACGCCGCGCTCCGGCTCCTCGGACGCTTCCACCGCGTGGATGTAGAGGTGCAGCGCGCCCGGGTGGTCCGGGTTTCGCGCCATGACCGACTCCAGCTGCGCGACGAACTGTGCCGTGTTGCCCTTGGGCCGCCCCTGCTCGTCCCAGTAATCCCAGGGTTGCAGGTTCATCAGCGCCTCAGCGTGCAGGGTCGCCGCATCCAGGTCATCAGGATACTGGCGCACGAGTTCGCCCATCGCGGC
>DAOMOU010000146.1:0-5703 GCA_035444525.1 Gammaproteobacteria bacterium
GGCTGCGGATCATCGATCGCAAGGGCATCGACACCGTGCTGTCCGAGCTGCGCGCGCGCGGCGAAAAGGTCTGAGGAGCGGAATCATGCGTGACAAGATCAAGCTGGTGTCGTCGGCCGGAACCGGCCATTTCTACACCACCACCAAGAACAAGCGGCTGCATCCGGAGAAGATGGAGGTCAGCAAGTTCGACCCCAAGGCGCGCAAGCACGTGATCTACAAGGAAGCCAAGATCAAGTAACTTCCCGCGTGGATTGCAGCCGCACGTAAGAAAAAGCCCGCCGTTCGGCGGGCTTTTTCGTGGCGTCGCCCCGGCCGCCGCGCGGCCCGCCTCAGGCGGTGCGCAGCGAGTAACCCCTGAGCCCGGCGGCAAAGTCCTGCAGGGCGCGCACGCCGCTCGCCTCCGCCTCCGCGCACCAGTCCCGGATCTGGGCGATGAGCCCCTCGTTGCTGGTCGCCGAGCCGGCCCAGATTTCCTTCAGCCGCTCGCGGAACTCATGCACCGTGGCCAGCGCATGATTGCTCTCGAGCACCTCGTGCAGGCGCCGGCGCGCGGCCTGGTCCAGCAATGCGGTCTCGCGAACCAGCAGCCGCCGGAGCCGACCGGCACGTTCCGGTATCCGGGCCCGCAGCGCGGCGAACTCGGCGCGCAGCACCGGCAGCGTGACCAGGCGCGTGTAGTCGCGCATCACGTGCATGCGGCCGACGATGATGGCGCGCACCGTCTCGAGGTCGAGCTGCTGGCGTGCCGGCTGCCGAACCGGCACCGGCGCCGTGCGCCGGATGTCCGCCAGGCCGATCGCCGCCAGGCCGCGCAACACGACCCAGCCGATGTCCAGCTCCCACGGCCGGATCGAAAAGCGTGCCGACGACGGGAAGGCGTGGTGATTGTTGTGCAGCTCCTCGCCGCCGAGCAGCACGCCCCATGGCGTGACGTTGCGCGAAGCGTCGGCGCACTCGAAGTTCCGGTAGCCGGCGTAGTGGCCCACGCCGTTGACGATCCCGGCCGCCAGCAGCGGCTGCGAGGCCAGCTGCACCGCGACCATGATAATCCCCGGCACGCCGAACAGCAGCAGGAACAAGGCCACCATGAGCACGATGCCGAGGTAGCTGCGGGCCGCGCCGTACACCTTGCGCTCGAGCCAGTCGTCAGGCGTGCCCCGGCCGTACTTGCGCAGCGTCTCCTCGTTGCGGGCCTCGGCACGATACAGCTCCGCGCCCTCCAGCAGCACCTTCCTCAGCCCCTCGATCTGCGGGCTGTGCGGATCGTCGGGCGTCTCGCAGCGTGCGTGGTGCTTGCGATGGATGGCCACCCATTCGCGCGTCGCGATGCCGGTGGTCAACCACAGCCAGAAGCGGCAGAAATGACGAATCGCCGGATGCAGGTCCACGGCGCGGTGCGCGGCGTCGCGATGGAGATACAGGGTCACCGCGAACACGGTCACCTGCACCATGAGCAGGGAGGCGAGCACGTAGCCCCAGGCCGATAGCCCAAGCAGGCCGCGATGGTGCTCGAGAAGGAATTCCGTCACTGGGCGTCCACCGTATCGAGAATCAATCGTGCGACTATAGTGGCCCGCCAGCTACACCGCATGCAACGCCCCTGCCACGAGGCGACGAAGAATGCCTGAACTGCCCGAAGTCGAGACCACCCGACGCGGCGTCGCACCCTGGATCGAGGGCGCGCGGGTCGCGGCCGTCGAGTTGCGCCAGCCCATGCTGCGCTGGCCGGTGCCGCGGCAGCTGGTAGCGGAGTTGCCGGGGCGCAGGGTGCTGGCCGCCGAGCGCCGCGCCAAGTACCTGCTGTTCCGCGCCGAGGGAGACCGCACCCTCATGCTGCACCTCGGCATGAGCGGCAGCCTGCGGGTGCTGCAGACCTACCGGCCGCCGGAGCCTCACGACCATCTCGACCTCGTGCTCGAGACCGGGCGGGTGCTGCGCTTTCACGACCCGCGGCGCTTCGGCTCGGCCGACTGGGTGACCGGCGATCCGCTGCTGCATCCCTTGCTGCGCGAGCTCGGGCCCGAGCCGCTCGGCGCCGCATTCACGCCGGATTACCTGGCCGCCGCCTGCCGCGGCCGCAAGGTGGCGATCAAGCAGCACATCATGAACGCTCGCATCGTCGTCGGCGTGGGCAACATCTACGCCAGCGAGGCACTGTTTCGCGCCGGCATCCACCCGGCGCGCGCCGCCGGCAGGATCAGTCCGGCGCGGCTCGAACTGCTGGTCGAGGCCGTCCGCGACGTGCTGGAGGCGGCCATCCGCCAGGGGGGCACGACGCTGCGGGATTTCGCCTGGGGGGAGGGGCGGCGCGGCTACTTCCGCCCGGAGCTCGCAGCATACGACCGGGCCGGCGAGCCGTGCCTGCGCTGCGGCGGCATCATCCGTGCCGTGGTGCAGGGCCAGAGATCGACCTACTATTGCCCGAGCTGCCAGCACTGAGAGGCACGGAAGCATGAATTCGTCGGCGCCAGTGATTTCCCGCCTGACGATTTTCGAGCGGCTGCTTACGCTGTTCACGGCCGTGCGCCCGGGCGAAGGTCGCAGCATTTTCGTCATGCTGCTGCAGATCTTCCTGCTGCTGTTCGGCTACTACGTGATTCGCCTCGTGCGTGAGACGCTGATTCTCGTCGAGGGATCGCCGGAGATTCGGGCCTACTCGACCGGCGCCATCGCGGTGACGCTGATTTTCATCATCCCGCTCTACAAGCTGCTGTTCGATTACCTGAAGAATCGTGGCAACAAGTCCGCCGTACTGCTGTGGGTCGGCGGCTTCTTCATCTCCAACCTGCTGATCTTCGCGCTGCTGGTCTGGCTCGGCATTCCGATCGCCGTGCCGTTCTACATCTGGGTCGGCGTGTTCAACGTGATGGTCATCGCACAGTTCTGGGCCTTCGCCGCCGACCTGTTCAACGTCAAGACGGGACAGCGCCTGTTCGCGGTGATCATGATGGGCGCCGCGCTCGGGGCGATGGCCGGCAGCCAGGCCGGCGGACGGCTGTTCTCCATGGTCGGCGTCACCAACCTGATGTTGATGTCGGCGGCGCTGCTCGCGGCCGTGCTACTCCTCAGCCGCCATGCGGAACGCATCGTGCCGGAGGGCTCCCGCAGCGTGCCGGCCGGCCCTTCTGCGGCGCCGGAGGGGAATCTCATCGGCCAAGTGCTCGGCGGCTTTCGGGTCGTCGCGCGCAGCGGCTACCTTGCCCGGATCGCGCTGTTCGTGATGCTGCTCAACCTGGTCAACACCAACGGTGGGTACGTCCTCGTGACGTTCCTTTCCGGCCACGCACGGGACGTCGTGGCGGCCGGCAACGGCGTGCTCAGCACCGGGGACGTCATCGCCCGGTTCTGGGGCAACTACTGGACGTGGTTCACCGCCCTGCAGATCGTCATCCAGCTGTTCTTCGTCGCACGGATCTTTCGCTGGTTCGGCGTGCGGGGCGCGATACTGGTGCTGCCCGCGGTGATGGTCCTCAATTACGGGCTGATCCTGTTCGTGCCGGTGTTCGCGGTGGTCCGGGTGATGATGATCATCGAGAACGCCACCAACATGTCGATGGGCAACACCACCAACCACACGCTGTACCTGCCGGTGACCCGCGAGGAGAAGTACGTCGGCAAGACCACCATCGACACCTTCATGGCACGCTTCGGGGACCTGCTGAGCGCCGGGCTGGTCATGCTCACGGCGCAGTTTCTCGGCCTCGAGGTCGGCTGGATGGTGGCGATCAACCTGGCGCTCGCACTCGCGCTGTTCGCGCTGGGCAACGCCATCGGCAAGTACCACCGCAGCCAGGTCCGCCACAACCTCGAGAACCTGCCGCCAGTCGTGAGCCGGCGGCTGCCGGACGTCTATGTGCCGGCCGGCCAGGTCCTGATGTTCAGCGTGCCCGACCGGGCCTTCATCGACCCTGATCCGGGCGACGCACTACGCTACCAGGCACGCGCCGCGGATGGTGGTCCGCTGCCCGGCTGGATCCGCTTCGATGCCCACAACCAGAGCTTCACCATCCGACCGCCGGCCGGGCGCAGCGGCACGCTGGAGGTGACGCTGTCGGCCACCGACTTCGAGGGGCTGAGCGTGGATTCGGGTTTCGGCGTCAGCTACGGGTCGGACCCGATCCCGCGTTTCATTGACGCCCCCGCAACCACTGGGCCCGGGTCACCAGCGCGCTGATCTGGCGTGCGTGCAGGTAGGGCTTCAGCGGCTCCAGGTTCTCCTCCGTGACCTGCTCCAGCATCGCGGCCAGGTCCGGCGTAATCACGACCTGGGCATTGCGCAGCATCGCCGGCTCACCGCGTCGCGCGCCGAAGGCCCGCGTGTGATCGATCAGCCAGATGTGCTGGTCCTCGTCGTAGAGGATGTTGCCCAGGTTCCTGTCGGTATTGAAGATCAGCAGGTCGAACGCGTTCATGATGTTGAACTGGGGGGCGAAGCTGCAGTCGCTGCTGCGGGGAATCTCCTGCGCACGGCGCTGGTTCTCGTTGATGCTGTTCGGGACCCAGTATTGCGCCGTGCCGGACCGGCCGTTCACTTCGCGCTCGACGGCTACCGGCACCATGTCCACCCCGAGAATCCGGTCGAGCCGGTAGGCGACGACGTCGTAGATGTGGCGGTCGGCGAGATCGTGCTCGCGCGACCAGCGGCGCTGCCGCTCCAGGCCGGGATTGGTGTCTACCGTCTTGAACACCGCCCGCATGGTTCGCCCGTCGCGCTCGAGGGTGAGACGCTGCGGCCGCGTGACGCCCTCGGCGAGATCTTCCACCAGCGTGACCTCCGCGGTGCGCAGGAAATCCTCGAGTTCCGCATCGCTCATGCCGTAGGGGCGGGCCCAGTCGCGCGTGGTCTCCACCGCCGCCGCCGCGGCAGGCGCGCCGATATACTTCGCCAGCGGCTTGCCGCCCTCGATGATCAGCGCGCCCGGCGTCCCGCCGTAGGCAGCGTGGTTCATGCCAGTGTCGATGCGATAGACCAGCCCGTCGACCCGGCTGGTGATCTTGCGCGGGCCGGTGACCGTGTGACCGACCACCACCTGGCGCGCGCCGACCGCAGCCAGCACCTTGCGCAGCGTCTCGCCCTCGGCATAGGCATGGCAGAGCGAGTTCCCGCGGTACCACAGCACGCCGTCCGGGTTGAACGGCAGCCCCTGGAGGGCCTCGTTCATCTCTCGTCCGAGCGCCTGCAGCGCGGCATCCCTGCCGTCATCCGCCAGCGCTGCAGCCCTTGACCGAAGTGTGCTGAAGCCGTCCGTGTCGCCCAGCACGCCGGCGCCGAGGAGCGCGTGCCAACCCTCCGCCACCCGCCGCACGTCGCGCAGCGCCACGCGGTTGATCTGCTCGAGCGACATTCCCTCGAGCATCTGGGAGACGCCGCCGTGCACGAACAGCGTGTCGTTGACCACCAGCGCCACCGGCAGGCCCAGCAACCACTGCCCGTAGTATCCCTCCGGCGCCAGCGCCGCGCGGCGCTCGAAGAATCCCGCCGGCAGGCCGGCGCGCGCCTCCGTGCCGAACTGGGCGTAGTCGCCCTCGCTGACATAGCGCAGGTCGCCCGTCAGGTTCATCACCTCGTGATTGCCCAACAGGACGTGCACCGCGCCGCCGGCCGCCGCCGCCTCCTGCTGCAGCCGCATCAGAAGGTCCATCACCTGGCGCCCGTAATCACCGCGATCGAGCAGGTCGCCGACCGACACCAGGTGGGTA
>DAOMOU010000147.1:0-5560 GCA_035444525.1 Gammaproteobacteria bacterium
CCAGCAACGGCCGCGACACCTACTGGCTGGCGCTGTTCACCGTGCGCAACGCGGCGCTGGACGCCCTGTCGGACTGGCCGTGGCTGCGCAAGGTCGTCTATCGACTGCCGCAGTTCCTGCAGCCGCAGCCGGCGCGTCACGCCTTCGTGCTCGGCCTGTCGCTCGACGGCGAAGTCGTCCACAACCTGCAGCACGCCGCACCCGATGCCTTCGCGCCAGTCACGAGCGCCACGGAGGCGCATGGCCGGCTGTACCTCGGCAGCCTGACCCAGGACGCCTTCGCGGTGCTCGACCTGGCGGGCCCCTGAGGGCCCGTCGCCGTCAGCCGCCCAGCAACCCCGCGAACATGCCCTGGCGGTAGAGCACCAGCAGCACCACGGCCAGCGCCAGCAGGAACAGCCAGGTCTTCCACGGGCGCTTTTTCTCGGCGAAGGGGTCCTGCAGCGAGCGGCTGGCGCCTTTCGGCAGCTCGGCCACCGCGGTCAGCGAGCCGCCGAACGGCACGTTGATGCGCGCCCGCGCGTTCACTGCCCAGCCGTTGGCGTCCAGCAGCGGGCCGAGGTTGCGCCGGCGCAGCGTCATGTAGGCCAGCAGCATGGACGGTCCGGAGATGATCAGCGCCAGCGCCACGACCACCAGCGGCAGCTGCCACCAGGCCAGCTTGAACAGCCCGGCGACGGCGGCGGCCAGCGCCGTGCCGATGGCGCCCACCGCCAGCCCGATGGCCGCGAAGATGCCGGCGAACTTGGCGATGTCGAACGGCGGCGCCGCCGCGGGCTGGCCCCCTTCGACCTTGGTGGCCGCGCCTTCCACATTCGCGGCCGTCTTGTTCTCGACGTCCTTGTCGCGCGACGCGGCGAACTTGCGGATCTGGTTCTCGATCAGCGCGCCGAGGCGCCGGTACGGCGTCCAGAAGGCCTGGCGAATGCTGACTGGCTGGGCAACCACCTTCACCACCGTCGCCTTCCAGTCGCGGCCTTCGCGGTCGACGAACATGCCGTTGCGGCCCGGCACCATCAGCTCGTCGACTTCGCCACCAGTCAGCGCGGCAACGATGTCGATCGGGCCGCTGCCGGCCCGCACGCAGGTGCAGTACACCAGGTAGCAGCCGCTGAACGGCGCCAGCGTGGCGTGCTTCGGCATGTCTGAGACGCGCATCACCAGCTCGCAGCTGCGCTGGTCCAGGTACAGTGTGCCGGCCTGGAAGACGGCCTTGTCGGCGCCGCCGTAGAAATCGCTGAGGGTGACGAAGTTGCGCAGCAGCGTGACCAGGTCGCGCTGGTAACGCACCAGCCGCTCGACGGCGTCGATGTTGCCCGCCGAGGTCTCGGCCTTGAGGTCCTTGTCGATGAGTGCCGCAAGGCGGGCGCGGGTGTCGCCGGACTTGAGCTGCTCGAGGCGCCCGAGTTCGAGCTCGTGCACCTGCGTCGCCGGGCGATCGGCCATCCAGGCGCGATAGGCCGTGAACTTCGCCGACAACTCGGCCCATTCCTGCGCGGTGAGCGTCTCGCGCGTCCCCAGCAGCGGCTCGATCACCTCGTCGTGGAGCTGGGCAATGCGCCCCGCCCAGGCGGGATTGACGCCCTTGCCGAGCGGCAACGGGCTCCCTGCCGCAACCTGGGCCAGCGGCAGGGCCGCGACGTCGGCGTCGCCGGTGTCGATCACCCGCTCCGCCAGCGCCCCGTAGACGGTGACCGGGGCGCCGAGCGCTTCGCCGGCGCGGGCGTCGAACGCCGCCAGGCGGCAGCGCGTGAAATAGTCGTCCACCTTGGCCTGCACCGCCTCGAAGGCGCCGGCGGCGGCCGCGGTGGCCTCACCGAGCGGCAGGATCAACGCGGCCGACTCGGCCGCGCGATGGCGCCATGCCAGGACCTCGTCCACCTGCGCGAAAAATGCCTCCAGCGTCTCAGCCGTGATGCCGGGTTCGCCGCTGCGATCGGGCACGCCGCCCTGGGTGGCCACGATCTCGCCGACGACCTGCGCCAGCGCCTCGTCACCCGCCAGCGCCGCCGGCAGCACGCCGTCGCCGTTGAAGTGATCGGGGGTGAACAGGCGGGTCATGTCCGCGAAATCGGCGACGCCGAGCCGGCCGGCTTCCGATTTGCCGAGGTAGTCCAGCACCTGGGTCGCGGCCGCCTTGAGCACCGCACCCTCGGCGTGGCTGTCGTCGATGGCCTCGACCGGCAGCTCGCCGTCCTCGAACAGCACCTGCGGGTCCCGGACCCGCTCACAGGCCCAGCGCACCGCACCGAGAATCTCCGGCACCCTGATCTGGCCGTCCCCGTCCGTGTCCAGCAGCGCCAGCGTGCGGGCGTCGAACTCCAGCCCGGTGGTCGGGCAGCTCAAGGCGGTCCACAGCTTGGGATCGAGCTCCGCCAGGTGCCGCAGGTCCTCGCCGGTCTCGATCGCCACCTGGTCGAAGCCGCCGTAGCGGAAGAAGCGCCAGGCGTGTGCGCCGCCGGCTTTGTTCTTGTCGGTCATTGTGGTCACTCCCTGATGAAATCGAGCAGGTGCAGCGAAGTGGCGACGACATGCAGCACCAGAAGCACCATCATGCCCCGCGCGGCGAGAATGTGGTAGCCGCGCCAGTCCACCGCGGCGGCCGAGCCCTGCACCAGCAGCCAGGCGCAGCCGGTCAGCGCCGTCGCCAGCAACGCCAGCAGCAACAGCCCCTCGACCAGCGCAAACAGCCCGCCGCCCTCCGCGCTCGGCACCTCGCCACGCAGCAGGCCGCGCAGCTCGCGCGCCGGCTGCGCCAGCGCGCCGGTGAGCCAGGGAAAATAGAGCCGCCAGCGGCCGTGGCGGGTGCACGATGCCGTAAAGGTGACGGCCAGCACCGCGGCGGCCAGCCCGAGGACCACGTGCGCATAATCCAGCCAGCCGGCGTTGCCGGGAATTCGCCGGAACATATGGACCCACGGACTGGTGAGGATCAGCCAGCCCGACAGCAGCGCGACGAACAGGTGCTGTCGCTCGGCCAGGCGGGCCAGTCCTGCGCCCATGCCGGGCTCAGCCGGGGCGCCCGTCGAGCAGCGCAGCGAAACGTGTCGCGAAGCGGTCAACTTCGCCCCAGTCGGTGTACTCGTCCTTGGTCGCAGGATCCGTGGGGCCCTTGGTCAACCACATGATGAAGCGGATGACGTTGCGATCGAAGGCCGTGTAGCGCTGGTAATCGAGGTCGCCACCGAACACGCCGAGCAGTTTCGGCTGCCACGGGCTCTTGGCGACGAAAGCCTTGGTGTAGGGATTCGTCTCGGGCGTGTTCTTGGCCGGCTTGCGCGCCACCAGGTTGACGGAGAAGAAGGCGCTGGGCCTGGCGTCGAGCAGGTCCTTGTGGCGGGCGATGAAGTCCAGCACCGCCGGGTTGTGCTTGCCGTTGCGGATGCTCGCGCCGACCAGGATCGCGTCGTAGCGCGCCGGGTCCGGCGCACCGCCGGCGACCGGCACGGCCTCGACCTGGTGGCCGAGCTCGACCAGCCGCGCCTGGATGCGGTCGCAGATCTTCCGGGTGTGGCCGTAGACGCTGGAATACAGCAGCAGAATGTTGGCCATGGACGGTCCTTCCTGGCGCCGGGGATCGCTTGGATTCTACCGGAACGGCACCAGCGCCACGCCCGTATGTTCCGCAACCCGCCTCAGCGCGCCCCGAGCACCTCGCCGAGCGCCTCGAGGCAGAGCTTCACGTTGGCGGGCCGTGCGCTGTAGCCCATCAGCCCGATGCGCCAGGCCTTGCCGGCCAGCGCTCCCAGCCCGCCGCCGATCTCCAGGTTGAACTCCTCGAGCAGGCGCTGGCGCGCGGCCGCCTCGTCCACCCCGACCGGCACCCGCACGGCGTTGAGCTGCGGCAGCCGCCAGGGAGCGTCGACGATGAACTCCAGGCCCATCGCCTCGAGGCCGGCGCCGAGCGCCTCGTGCATGGCGCGGTGGCGCGCCCAGCTCGCCTCCAGCCCCTCCTCCGCCAGCATCACCAGCGACTCGTGCAGCCCGTAGAGCGCATTGATCGGTGCAGTGTGGTGATAGGCGCGTTTCGGGGTGGCGTCGCCACTGCCCCAGTAGCCCATCACCAGGTTGAGGTCCAGGAACCAGCTCTGCACCTTGTGGGTGCGGCCGCGTATACGCTCCACCGCGCGCGGCGAGAAGCTCACTGGCGACAGCCCCGGTGTGCAGGACAGGCACTTCTGCGAGCCGGAATACACCGCGTCCACGCCCCAGGCATCGACCTCCACCGGGATGCCGCCCAGCGAGGTCACTGCGTCCATGATCACCAGGCAGCCGTGCTCGTGCGCCAGCCGGCACAGGGTCTCGGCGTCGGAGCGCGCGCCGGTCGAGGTCTCGGCATGCACGAAGGCGAGGATGCTCGCCTCCGGATGCTCCTTCAGGGCCAGCGCGACCTTGTCGGGATCGACCGGGTGGCCCCAGGGGTCCTCCACCACCACCGCGGTCGCCCCGCAGCGCTCGACGTTCTCCTTCATGCGCCCGCCGAACACGCCGTTGATGCAGACGATCACGGTGTCGCCGGGCTCGACCAGGTTGACGAAGGCCGCCTCCATGCCCGCCGAGCCGGGCCCGGAGACCGGGATGGTCAAGGGGTTGGTGGTACGAAAGGCGTACTGCAGGAGCTGCTTGAGCTCGTCCATCATGGCGACGAACTGCGGGTCGAGGTGGCCGATGGTCGGCCGGCCCATGGCCTCGAGCACCCGCGGGTGCACGTCCGAGGGACCGGGGCCCATCAGGGTCCGCACGGGGGGATGGAAAGAGTGGAATGGCATGCCGTGGCTCCGTCGGGTGTGGCGGCTACAGGAACAGGTCCGGCAACAGGGCCTTGCTGCCCGGCACCACCGAGTACTTGTCCAGATCCGTGACGCCGACGGCGCGCAGCACCTCGTCGTCGATGAAGAAATTGCCGGTGGTGGCCGCGGCGTCCGCCGTCAGCACCGCATGGGCCGCGTCGGCCATGATCGCCGGCGTGCGGCAATGCTCCGGCTTCACGCCGGGAATCATCTGCAGCGCCGCCGTATCGATCACCGTGCGCGGCCACAGCGCATTGACCGCGATGCCGAAGGGCTTGAACTCGGCCGAGTGCCCGAGGACGCACATGCTCATGCCGTACTTCGCCATGGTGTAGGCCACGTGCGGCGCGAACCACTTCGCGTCCATGTTGAGCGGCGGCGACAGCGTCAGCACGTGCGGGTTGCGACCGGCGGCCGCGCTCTGCTTCAGGTGCGGCAGGCAGGCCTGCGTCACCAGGAAGGTGCCGCGCATGTTGACGCCCATCATCAGGTCGAAGCGCCGGATCGGCGTCGCCTCGGTCGGCGTCAGGTTGATGGCGCTGGCGTTGTTGACCACGACATCGATGCCACCGAAGCGCTCCACCGCGGCCTCCACCGCCCCGGCGACCTGGCGCTCATCGCGGATATCCACCTGCAAGGGCAGGCACTGCCCACCCGCGGCCTCGATCTCCGCGGCCGCGGTGTGGATGGTGCCCGGCAATTTCGGATGGGGATCGGCGGTCTTGGCCGCGATCACGATGTTCGCGCCGTCAGCCGCGCAGCGCTTCGCG
>DAOMOU010000148.1:0-5551 GCA_035444525.1 Gammaproteobacteria bacterium
CGCAAGTCCGGCAAGTCCGGCGGCAAGCAGGCCGCCTCCCTCACCCGGGAGCAGATCGAGGACGATCTGGCCGCGTTCCGCAAGGCCGGCGGCAAGGTCGAGAAACTCGGCAACACCAACACCTTCAAGAAGATCGGCTGACCGCCGCACACCGGCCCCGGTCAACAGACCGGGGGCCGTGTGAAAGCCTCCGGCGACCGCAGCCGGAACGTGTCAAGCCGCCACTCGCGTGCCGCCACGCCATCGAATCGTCGTCGATACCCTGCCCTGCGGTGGCGTCGCACTCGACGCTGCCGGCGGGAGAGCGGCGGCAGCGCCGATGCGACGCGCAAGCGGTCAAGGCAGCGTGCAGGCGCCGATCCGTTCGAACGCCAGGTCTTCGTAGTCGTAGCTGAAGTCCGCTTCGGGATCGACCTTGGCCATCGTCAGCCGCGGCGGGCCTGCTTCTGGCTGCACGAACGACAGCCAAGCGTCGGCATCCGCGCCGAGGTCATGCCAGTCGACCAGCAGCCGGTCGCCCTCGTGCATGACCGAGCCGTTCAGCCTGGGCGACTTGGCCGAGCGGAAGCTGACGCCCGCTGCTTCCGCACAGATCGCGACCTCGCCGAACCAGGGATCGCGGTAGCGACCGGTGAACGGTGCAAGCGCGTCCGGCGTTGCCCGGTGTCGCGTATCCGCAACGGTCGCCTGCGCTGATGCGGGACCCGTCGACGATTCCCGGCCCGCCGCCAGCAGCGCCGCGTAGTGCGCGACGTCCAGCGAAGGATCGTCCGGCCGGGTGAAATGCTTGACCAGCACCTGGCTCAGCACGGTGCGGGCTTCGTCGGCGTTGCCGTTGATCAGGATCACGAAGCCGGCATCCTGCTCCGGCAGCAGGGTCACCGCCGAATACATGCCAGACAGCGTGCCGGTGTGCGACACCTTCCAAGTGCCGTCGACGTCGGTCAGGCGCCAGCCGTAGCCGTAGGCCGAGTAATGGCTGCCGTCCCAGTCGCGCATGCGCCGGGACAGCGGCATCGGCATGTGCGCCTTCCAGACTTCCTCGCGCTGTCGCGCCGACAGCCACGGACGCCCTTCGCCGTCGAGGCCGAAGCGCTCGGGCTGCAGCCACATGCGCACCCAGGCGAGCATGTCGTCGAGGCTGCAGCGGATGCCGCCGGCGGCCATCATCGGCACGTCGGGAATCACCTCACCGTCCTCGCGGCTCACGACCGGGCGACCATCCTCGCCGCGCCTGTGCGGCTGGGCGACGCTGCCGGCGGTGTCGCGCCGCCACTCGCCCACCCGGCAGCGGTCCAGGCCGAGCGGCTCGAACAGTTCGCGGCGCACCAGTTCGTCGTAAGGTGCGCCGCCGGCCGCGGCCGCCACTTCCCCGGCGACGATGTACAGCGTGTTGTCGTAGGCGTAGCGCGAGCGGAAGCTGTACACCGGCTTGAGATGGCGCAGCCCGCGGATCACGTCGGCGCGGGTGAACAGGTTCGGCTCCGGCCAGAGCATCAGGTCCCCTGCCCCGGCGCCCAGCCCGCTGTTGTGGATCAGCAGGTCGCGCACCTGCATCTCGCGCGTGACCCAGTCGTCGTGCATGCGGAAATCCGGCAGGTGCTTCACCACCGGATCGGTCCACTCCAGCTTGCCCTGGTCGACCAGCCGCGCCAGCAGCGCGGCAGTCATCGCCTTGCTGTTGGAGGCGATCTTGAACATCGTCTCCGCGGTCACCGGATCACCCGTCCCGGCTGCAGCCTCGCCATAGCCGCGGGCGAACACCACCTCGCCGCGTTCGATCACGCCGACGGCGATGCCCGGCAGCCGGTAGCGTTCGATGGCCGCACGCACTTCGGCGTCGATGCGTTCGACGGAGGTTGCAGCCTGCGCGGAAGACGCCGCCGGGCAGAGCAGGCACAGCGCCAACAGCCAGCAGCGGGAGCGCCCTGCCGCCGCAATGGAAAACCGGCCAGCCCCGGAAGGGGCCGGCCGGCGGTAGGGGCGCAATCCGCTGCGCACGGACTCAGAAGTTCCAGGTCACGACCAGCTGCGCGTAGCGCGGTGACTGCCAGGCGGTACCGGTGCCGAAGGTCGGGCGGACCACGCCGGGATTGCCCTCGTAGCGCGCGGATACGGCGACGACCTCCTGCCTGTTGAGCACGTTGTACACCGAGAATCGCGCCTTCAGATCGACGTTCTCCACAGGCAGGGTCCAGGTCACGCTGGCACCCATGTTGTAGATCCACGGCATCCGCCCGAACGCGCCGCGCGGGGACCATTCGTGCACGCGGTTGGCCCAGTCGGTGCAGTTCTGCACGCACAGCCAGCCGGTACCGCCGCCGCTGCCGGTGCTGGTGAAGCTGGCCACGGCAAGGTTCTCGTCAGGCCAGGTCACGCCGAAAGCGGTGATCGGACCGCCCGACAGCGCGGTCAGCGTGCCGCCGAAGGTCCACATCTCGTTGAGCTTGTAGCTGCCGCGCAGCTTGACCTGGTGGCGGTGGTCGTTGAACAGATCACCGTAGCGCTCGTTGTTGGCCGGATGGTCCCAGTGCTGGACCATGCCGGTGTCGCCGTAGTTGGTATCCGAATTGACCGGGCCTTCGTGGTTGCCTTCGGACTTGGACCACAGGTAGGAGGCATTGAACGCCCACTTGTCGTCCCAGGCACGGTCGATCTGGAATTCGACCGCCTTGTAGGTGCGGCGCGGCTTGGCATAGCCGACGATCCGGTTGCTGCCGACCGTGATGTAGCCTTCCCTGGAGGTGTCGATGGTCACCCATCCGTCCTGGGCGCAGCCCATGCCGGTGGTGCCCCACAGGGTCAGCTCGTCACCCGGGTTGGCAATCGGCCACAAGGTGCCGTGGCGCACGCCGCACAGCGCATTGATGCGGACGTCGTCCATCGCGTTGTCCATGCGCCGGTAGGTGGCATTGACGCCCCAGGACCATGCCTGGTTGATCATCTGCTGGAAGCCCAGGATCGCCTCGTCCTGGTGGACGGCATCCAGGTCCTCGTCCACCGGTTCGTTGGACAGGTTGAAGGTGTCGTCCACGGGCCCGAGCTGCGCGCCGACGATAGGCGCCATGTACGGCGCACCCGTCACCGGATTGGTTTCCGGGCGCCAGCCGTCGAGGGCGTAGAACGTGTATTCGTCGGTCAGGCCACCGGCGAAGTTGTAGCTGATGATGCTGGTGACTGGCATGTAGTAACGGCCCAGGTTGCCGTAAAGCTTGGTGCTGCCGTCACCCTTCATGTCCCACGAGAAGCCCAGGCGCGGCGAAACCAGGTTGTCGAGCTTGATGTAGCTGTCGCCGGCTGCGTTGAAGTTCTCGAAGTTGTCGACGCGCAGGCCGAGGTTGAGCACCAGGTTGGGAGTGACGTTCCAGACGTCCTCCAGGTACATGGCACTGGTCTCGATGTCGAACACACCGCCGGCGGCACGCCTGCGTGCCCGCAGGAACGCGTTCACGCCCACCGGGAGCGCGGTGCCGTTGTCGAGCACCTGGGTCGGGCTGGTCCTCCCATAGGCGGTCCACACCCGGCCTCCGGGACCGGGATAGCGATCGGTACGGTCGGTGGTCATCAGCTCATGGTCCCAGCCGAACCGCAGCAGGTGGTCGCCAAGCGCCCATTCGAAATCCAGCCGCTTGACCTTGCGCTCGTCCTCGTGGGAGATGACGCTTCCGCCCGTATGACAACCCAGGATCGGACTGCCCATCGCGCGATACACGGCGCCGTACGACGCGTTCTCATAGGTCACCTGCTCGCACAGGTCGTCGGCGGGCCCCCTGCCGAAGCTGCTGCTCTGGTTGATGCCGTACATGGCCTTGGCGGTGAAGTTCTCGCCGAAGTGCCCGGTATAGGTGATCGATCCGCTCTTGCCGCCGGATTCCGTCGACCGGCTGCCGGATTGTGCGCCAACGGCGCCCTGATCCCAGTTGTAGGCGTAGGTACTGGTGTCGTTGGAGGATTCGTCGGAGAAGGCGAGCAGCTCCAGCAGATGGTTGTCGGTGATGTTCCAGTCCATCTTCGCGCCCCAGAAACCGTTGTCGCCCCCGCTCTTGGTCCAGGTGCTGCCGCTGCCGTTGGTATAACTGGAGTTGCTGTCACGCTGTTCGTACATCGCGAACAGGAACAGCTTGTCCTTCACGATCGGGCCTGACGCCCAGACGTTGGCCTTGGTGAAGCTGCTCTCGTCCCGGCTGGAGCGGACGTTGACAGTGCCATTGTCGTAGTAGCGGTCTTCGCCGCTGGATTTCCACGCCTGGGGTTCGAACGTAATGGTGACACCGCCGTCGAACTCGTTGCTGCCGCGCCGGGTGACCGCGTTGAGGACGCCACCGGTCGCACGGCCGAACTCGACCGAGTAGCCACCGGTCTTGATCTGGAACTCCTGGAAGAAGTCGAACGGTGCGGTGGAGAAGCTGTGGCGCCTGTAGAAGTCGGTGACGTTGAGGCCGTTGATGAACACCGAGTTCTCGGCCACCGAGGAACCGCCGAAGGAGAGGCCGCTGACGTTGGACGTAGCGCCGGCGATCACCCCCGGGGCAAGCAGGGCCACCGAGCTCAGGCTCTGTGCCACCGGCAGTCGCGCCAGCTCCTCGCGCCTGATGTTGGTGGCCGACTCGGTCGAGTACACGTCCACGCGGTTGACGACGCGCTCCCCGATCACCTGCACCGAGTCGAGGTTGACCAGCCCGCCGTCGCCGCCGAGGTTGACGGTGGTGGTGCCGCCGAGGGAGACATTGACCGTGATCGGATCGCCCACGCCCTGGCCGCCGCGGTTGACCTGCAGGCGGTAGTCGCCGATCGGCAGCTGGGTCAGGCGGTAGCTGCCGTCCGAGGACACTGTGACCGTCCTCGTGGCGCCGGTCGCGGTGTTGGTGATGCTGATCTGGTCGCCGGCGCTGGCGCGGCCGGCCACGGCGCCGGTGGCGCTTTGCGCGAACACGATCGGCGTGGTGGCGGCGAAGCATGCGCCCAGCGCGATGCACAGTGCGGCGCGGCGGAATCGGGTGTGGCTGGCCTTCATTGCGGTTCTCCCCGGAACGTTTGCTGAGGTTGGCGGTGGTCAGGTGCGCTGGCCGGGTGGAAGCGGCAGCAGCTCCCACTCGAAGTCGTATTTCCACTGGTCGAAGTACAGGTTGCCGCCGTCCCACTCGGCTTCTCCGCGCTGGAGATCGACCGTCTCCGAACGGAAGTGCGTCTTGGCCGGAACGAAGTCGCGGCCGTAATCGTCGTTGAATGCGATGCGGTAGGCGTCGAAGCCGCCGAGGTAGAACCCGGCAAGCTGCGGATCGCTGCCTGGCAGGCGACCGAAGGTGACGTCCATCGGCAGCCAGCCGTAGGGCGCGAGGTACAGCCAGCCCCAGTCGTGCATGTTGTTGTAGCGGCCGTCGGAGAAGATCCAGCCCGACTGCCAGCGCGCGGGAATGCCGTTCATGCGCAGCAGGGTGATCAGCAGCAGGGTCTGCTGGCCGCAGTCGGCGTGGCCGGCCTTGAGCGCGTGCTCGGCGATGTTGGTGATGGTGGAATACTCGCGCGCGCCGGCCCAGGGGATGCGGTCGAC
>DAOMOU010000149.1:0-5469 GCA_035444525.1 Gammaproteobacteria bacterium
ATTTCGGAAAGCTGTCTGTCCATGGGATTACCTTTGCGTGGTGCATGGGCGCGCGGTGCGCCGACTACCGCTCACTATAGTCCAGCGGATGAGCGTCTTCCAAAGGAAACGCGCTTCGGATTTCCGCAATCAAGCGGCGGCGATCGCGCCGGATTTCACTCCACGCGTTCGACGCGCACGCGGCGGTTCAGGCCTTCGACGGAGAGGAAATAGCCGCCGAACCAGCCGCGTGAAATCTCCACCTCGGGATTCTCCAGGCGCATGCCGAAACTGCCTGACTCGACCTGTTTCCAGACCTGGCCGTTCTCGAGCCGGAAGACGGTGTCGCCGGTCCAGCCGAGGAACAGGCCGGGCACGCGGCTGCGGATCGAGTCCACCTGCCGCGCGGCCTCCCGTGCCCGGGATTTCTCCAGGCCGAAGTCGGCCTCCGGCGCTGCAGCGGGCACGGCCTCCGGGCCGCGCGCGGTCGCCGCGGGTGCCGCTGGTTGTGCGGGCCTCGCCGCGGCCACGCCCGCCACCGGCGCGCCGAGGGACGTGCCGGCCTCCAGCGCGGCCGTGGCGCGCCTTGCAAGGCGGTCGAAGCAGGCCAGGCGCGCGCCGTCCTCCTCGTGCTGCATGCACAGCACCAGTTGGTCGGCAATCACGGTTTCGGTCTGGGCCGCGGCGGGCGCTACGGCCATCAGCTGGGCAGCGGCCAGCGTGGCGGCGGTGACGGCAAGACGGTAAAGCTTCATTCCTCGACGCATCCTCAATACGACTGCGGAAAGCTTAGCAGACGCGGCGCGGCCGCATGCTCTAAAGTTGCGCCGGTGACCGGCGGATCGACCGCCGTCAGCAGGGCGGCCGGAGGGCGGGATGGCGCGAGACTCGAAGGACAAGCAAGGGCACCGGCTGGACCGGGACGAGTGGACCCGGTACTGGGCCCGCGGCACCGTGACCACCTTCGAGGGCCACTTCAGCGGCAACTACGACGCCGAGATCAGGGATTTCTGGTGGCGCCAGTTCGAGACGCTGGCCGACGGATCGACCATGGTCGATCTCGCCACCGGCAACGGCGCGCTGGCGTTGCTGGCGGCGAGCTACGCCCGTGAACACGAGCGGAGTTTCACCATCGTCGGCGTCGACAGCGCCGCGCTCGACGTTGCCCGGCTGCGCGCGGCGTTGCCCGGCCTTGCAGCCGACCTCGATGCGGTCACGCTGCGCGGCGATACGCCCCTCGAGGACACCGGGCTGCCGGCTGCGACGGCCGGGCTGGTCACCAGCCAGTTCGGTTTCGAATATGGCGACACCGCCGCCGGGGCGCGCGAGGCCTTCAGGCTGCTGCGCAGCGGCGGCCGGTTGGCGATGATCCTCCACCACGCCGATTCCGCGATCCTCTCGCAGGCTCGCGAGGGACTCCGGCAGGTCGAGCTGTGCGTCGAGAGGGAGCGGCTGCTGGCGCAGGCGCGCCTGCTCATCAAGCTGCTGCGACCGGCGCGCCGCGACCCGAGCGGGCGTCGTCTCGTCCTGTCGCCAGGTGCGGAAAAAGTGCGCGACGACATGCTTGCCGCCGTCGAGCGCGTCCGCGCCTATGCGGCCCGACCCGAGGTGCAGACGGAGGACACCGGCTTCATCGAGTTCATGGTCCCCGCGGTGATGCGGCTGGTGGACCAGTCCCACGGGGTCGATCCGCGGCGGGTGCAGCAGGCGATGGCCGGACTGGCGGGTGAAATCGAAGCCTACCGGCGGCGCATGACTGACCTGGTGTCCGCCTCGCGCAGTCGTGCCGACATGGAACTCGTCAGGGCGCAACTGGCGGACGCCGCGTTCGCCGACATTCAGCTCGAGCCCTTGTACTACGGGGGCGAGACGCTGCTGGGCTGGGCGCTCACGGCCACCCGGCTGTAGCCTGCCGGGGCGGCCCCCGCCCCGATTGTTGTTAATCCACAACAGTTCTTTTGCGCCTGATCGTTGCGAAAATACCACAGGCCTGGTTGGCAACCCCTCGCCGTCGCGCCGCAGCACCCGAACCGTTGTGCAGCAGCCTTGCGGCGCCTTTAACAAGAGCATTTGGGGCGCCCCGGTGCTGCGCGGCCAGGTCTCGTCAGCGCCTCAGGCGCGAACTCGTCGTTGATCGAGATGTTGGCATCCGGCAACAAGTTGCGATACTCTCCGGCCACGGGTGTTGTGGCGTGGCCGCGCGCATAGCGATCGGGCGCGCCAATGACACTTGATTTCAAGGGGAGTCCGCATCTCAGGGGATCTGCGCATCGTCGCAACCGCGGAGCGGAAGCTTTGTACACTTCGGAGGAAATTCTTACATGAGAAATAACCAGCTTAGGTTTGCGGTGCGGACGGCACTCGCGGCCGGCGCGCTCACCACGGCCGTGGCCGTGCCTGCGGCCTACGCGCAGGAAGAGCAGGCAGCCGACCTCGATCGCGTCCAGGTCACCGGCTCGCGCATCCAGCGTACCGACATCGAGGGCGCGCTGCCCATCACGGTCATCGACCGGGAAGACATCGAGCGTTCGGGCTTCCAGTCGGTTTCCGACCTGCTGCGCAACACGACCTTCAACAGCGCCGGTTCCTACCGTCCGCAGTCCGGTTCCTCGTTCCAGGGCCTCAACCTGATCGACCTGCGCGGCCTGGGCTCCTCGCGCTCCCTGGTGCTGGTCGACGGCCGTCGCCTGACCATGGCCCCGCAGGCCGGTTCCGCGCAGGACCTGAACTCCATCCCGCTGGGCGCGGTGGAGCGCATCGAGATCCTGTCTGACGGCGCCTCGGCCATCTACGGCTCCGACGCGATCGGCGGCGTGGTCAACATCATCACCCGCAGGGACTTCAACGGCGCCGAGCTCACGATCGGCCACGGCCAGGTCAGCGTTCCGAAGGAAGGCGGCGATCGTGACTGGGGTTCGGCCGTGTTCGGTTCCTCGAGCGCCGACACCCGGATCATCGCCGGCGTCTCCTGGAACAAGCGCGACATCATCTTCGAGCGCGACTTCCCGTGGGTCCAGCCCGGTTCGTCCATCTACGGCAACAACTGGTTCGACGACACTTTCGTTGCCAAGGCCATTCCGGGCGGCTGTAACGAGCCGAACTTCATCCCGACGACCATCGGCGGCGACCCGCGTTGCCAGTACAACTTCAACGCGACCAACGCCAACGAGGCGTCGAACAGCCTGGAGTCGATCTTCTTCAAGGCCGACCAGCGCATCAACGACGACTGGTCCGTGTTCGCCAACGCCAGCGTGGCGCGCACCAAGTCCTTCGGTCGTTACGCGCCCGCCCCGGACACCAACTACTTCTATCCGGGCTACGAGCTGGGTCCCGATGCGTTCAACAACCCGACCAACCCGGACGCCTGGTTCTACGACCCGAACAACCCGAACGCCGTGGCGTTCGACCCGGCGGTCGTCGGCACGGGCGGCGTGGCGGATCCGCGCACCGTGTGGAGCTACCATCGCTTCGCCGCGGCCGGCAATCGCGACTCCGAGGTGGACGGCGAGAACCTCGACTTCATGATCGGCGCCGAGGGCACCGTGGGCATGTTCGAGGTGGACTTCGGCTACCGCCGCGTCCGCAACAAGACCTACGACATCGGCAACGGCTACCTGGCCGCCGCCACGGCGTGGGGCTTTGTGCGTGACTTCAACCCCGGCTACTCGCCGGACGGCACGGTGTTCGATCCCTCCCTGTACTACTACGGCTACGACCTGCAGAACCCGGGCTCCAACCCGGCGAACGTGCTGGCCGGCTCGGTCATCACCATCTCTCGAGTGGCGAACTTCAACATCGACGAGCTGTTCGGCTCGGCGGCGTTCGACATCGTCGAGATCGGCGGCGGCATGGTGCAGGGCTTCTTCGGCGCCGAGCGTCGTGAAGAGGTCTACAGCGACAAGTACGACTCGCAGTCCGAGGCTGGCCTGGTCGGCGGTTCTGCGGGCAACTCCGCGGGCGGCGGTCGTGACGTGACGGCGATGTACTTCGAGGTGCTGGCGCCCATCACCAACACCTTCGAGATCTCGCTCGCCGGTCGTCATGACGACTACTCCGACTTCGGCACCAACTTCTCGCCGAAGATCAGCTTCCGCTTCCAGCCGCTCGACAACCTGATGTTCCGGGCGTCCTACGGCGAAGGCTTCCGCGCGCCGCCGCTGGACATCCTGACCCAGCAGACCTCGTTCTCGGCCGACTCGGTGACCGACCCGGTGACCTGCCTTGCGCTGAACGGCGATGCCACTCAGCCCTGCCAGATCAACGCGTTCTACATCGCCAACCCGGACCTCGGTGCCGAGGAGTCCAAGCAGTACGCCCTCGGCGTGGCCTGGCAGCCGCTCGAGTGGCTGAACATGTCCCTGGACTACTACAACATCGAGATCGACGACCGTATTCGTTCGTTCACCGCGCAGAACCTGATCGACCGCGAGCTCGCGGGCGACCCGATTCCGCCGGGACTCGGCGTGGTGCGTAACCCGCTGGGCGTGATCACCAGCATCACCGCCGGTTTCGGTAACGAAGGTACCCTCGAGACCGACGGCTTCGACCTGAACGTCCGGACGAACTTCAACTTCGGCGAATTCGGTCGGCTGGAGCAGAACCTGCAGGTCTCCTACATCAACGACTACAGCATCGACGGCGGTCGTAGTCTGGTGAAGGATCCGGGCCTGCCGGAGATGCGCCTGATCCTGGCGAATGCCTACTCCTGGGGGGACTTCGAGTTCGCCTACAACCTGAACATGATCGGCAAGCAGTACCGCTCGATCGTGGCAGGCCAGGGCGTGGGCTCGATCGGCTCCTGGACGACGCATGACGTGCAGGCGTCGTACTTCGCTCCGTGGGACGGCCAGTTCACCATCGGTGTGCAGAACCTCACCGAGAAGCTGCCCGAGTTCGTCGCCTTCGGCGGTCGCGATTACAACTACAGCCTGTACAACGGCTGGGGTCGTGTCGCTTACGCCCGGTACACTCAGCGCTTCTAGGCCGACAACGCCAAGCTCTAATAACACTGACCGCAAACCTGACCGGCCCCCCAGTGGGGCCGGTTTTTTTTGTGCCGTCAAACCGGGGTCAGACACCGGTTTTCCGGTCGACCGCGGGCGCGCGGCGCCATAGGCCGGCCTGCGCTCGGACAAGGAAAAACTCGCTCGGCCGGCCTATGACACCCCGCACCCGCTACGACTGAGACGATGGCGACGCCCGACCTCCGCGCCGCCGCTGAGCATCGCCACGGCCGCAAACCACGCCGACTGGCGTCAGGCTGGCGATTCGTCGCCGCAGCTGACGGCCGCGGCGCCTTGACGTCCTGGCGACCCTGGTGTCGATCAGCCACCAGACGAGTTCGCCACATAAAGGCAATATTCCGCCCGCCGCGAGGCAGTCCCGCCGAGCCAGGCAGCGGTCGACGCCGTGCGCATCGACTCGGCAGCGGAGGCGGGGCGTCATGGGCGCGCTGAGTGAGCTTGGATTTCGCCGAGCGAAGCGCGCCCA
>DAOMOU010000150.1:0-5440 GCA_035444525.1 Gammaproteobacteria bacterium
CCAGTCGCCGTTGACGGTCTCGGCGACGTTGTTGATCAGCTGGATGATGCGCTTGGCCATGGTGTAGGCCGGTGCGGCCTTGCCGGCGAACACCACGGTGCGGGGCAGCCAGTCGCGCTCGGGATCCTGGCGGATGCGGTTGTAGCGCGTGATGACGTGCAGCAGGTTGAGCAGCTGTCGCTTGTACTCGTGGATGCGCTTGATCTGGATGTCGAACAGCGAGTCGGGGCTGACCACGACGCCTGTCTCGCGCTGGATGTGGCGGGCCAGGCGCTCCTTGTTGGCATGCTTGATCTCGCGCAGGCGTTGCCGGAAATCCGTATCGTCCGCCAGTGGCGCAAGCTCGCGGAGCCGCTCGAGGTCGTTCTCCCAACCCTTGCCGAGCCGCTCGTCCAGCAGCGCCGACAGCCGCGGATTGGCGGCGCGCATCCAGCGACGCGGCGTGACGCCGTTGGTGACGTTGACGAATCGCCCCGGGTAATACTCGTCGAAATCACGGAACAGGGTCCGGCGCACCAGGTCCGAGTGCAGCGCGGCGACGCCGTTGACCTTGCGCGACCCTACGGTGGCCAGCCAGGCCATGCGGACCCGTCGCCCGTCGTGGCCCGCCTCGTCCACGATGGACATGCGCCGCCGGCGCTCGTTGTCGCCCGGGTGTCGCTGCCAGACCTCATCAAGGAACTCGCGATTGATGCGGTAGATGATCTCGAGGTGCCGCGGCACCAGCTTCTCCAGCATGCGTACCGGCCAGGTCTCCAGGGCCTCGGGCAGGAGCGTGTGATTGGTGTAGCTGAAGACCCCGCGCGTGATTGACCAGGCCTCGTCCCAGTCCAGGCCATGCTCGTCGGCGAGCAGCCGCATGAGCTCGGGAACCGCCAGCGCCGGATGGGTGTCGTTGAGCTGGATCGCGACGCGCGATGGCAACCCCGACCATGGCAGCCCGGCGGCGCGATGCTCGTGGAGAATGTCCTGCAGGCTGGCGGACACGAAGAAGAATTCCTGCCTGATGCGGAGTTCCTTGCCCTCCTCCGTCGAGTCGTCGGGGTACAGCACGCGCGAAATGTTCTCGGCCTCGTTCTTGGCGCGCACCGCGGCCTCGTAGTCGCCGGCATTGAACAGGGCCAGGTCGATTTCCGGAGCGTAGCGCGCACCCCAGAGACGCAGGTGGTTCACGGTCCGGCCATTGTTGCCCGGCACCGGTGTGTCGTAGGCCACGGCCTCGATGCTCTGGCCGCCGATGCGGACCTCGTAGCGGATGTCCTCGCGCTTGATCTCCCACAGGTTGCGGAAGCGCAGCCAGGTGTTGGGCAGTTCTATCTGCTGCCCGTCGGGCGAGATCCGTTGCTCGAACAGCCCGTAGTCGTAACGGATGCCGTACCCGAAGCCCGCCAGGTCGAGCGTCGCCATGGAGTCGAGAAAGCACGCTGCCAGGCGCCCGAGGCCGCCATTGCCGAGCCCGGCATCCTGCTCTTCTTCTACCAGGCGCTCGAGCCGGACGCCGATTTCCTCGAGCAGCTTGCGGGCGCTGGCGTCGAGATCCAGGTTGATCGCCGCATTGAGCAGGGTGCGTCCCATCAGGAACTCGAGTGACAGGTAATACACCTTGCGGGGCCCGTTATTGCGGATGCGCCGTTGCGTCTCGTGCCACCGGCCGACCAGCCGGTCGCGGATTGCCAGGGCGACCGCGCTGTACAGGTCGTGCAGCGTCGCCGTGTCGACGTCCTTGCCGACCCCGTAGAGCAGTTCTTTCAGCGTATCGTGTCGCAGGCTCGCGTCATCGAAACCCAATGGCTCGGGCAAGGTGCTCTGGGGGATATTCAATGCCTGTGGCTCCTGGATCCGACATCGGCGACCCGCTGGTTCGCGCCGGAGCATAACAGACGTGCCGCCCGTTGCTGAGCACCAATTCACGCCGCCGAGGTTTGCCCCGTGGGCGACCGGCCCGGATACTGTGGGGCCAAATGCGCACCGTCCTGTACAGCCTGCTGCTACTGGCGTCTTTCGCCGGGCCCGCAACCGCCGCCAACCCGGCGTCGGCACTGGCGTCGGCGGAGATCACGGTCCGTGAAGCGCTGCAGTCGCTTTCCGGCATGGTGTCCGACTGCCGCCTGCAGCTGGCGGCCGACCCGGTGGCGTTGCGCGGCATCATCGACCACCACCTCCGGCCGAGGGCCGACGTGCTGTACGCAGGGCAGCTGATCCTCGGGCGACACTGGTCGGAGGCTGAGCCCGAACAGCGACGTCGCTTTGCCGAGGCGCTCTATGGAACGCTGGCCAACCGCTATGCGTCCGGCCTGCTGTTGCTGACCGGACGCAACGTGGCGGTGGTGGGCTCGAACGAGACCGGAGACCAGGGTCCAGTCCAGGTGGAGCTGCGGATCCAGACCGGGCTGGCTTCGCCCCTGCCGGTGTTCTTGCAGTTGCGGCTGGGCGGGGAGCGCTGGCGCATTTTCGATGCGCGCTGGGAGGGGCAGTCCTACGTGCTGAGCCTGCGCCATGCCGTCTCGCAACAGATCCGGCGCGACGGAATCGAGGCGGTGATCCGTCGACTCGAAGCCACAGCCGGTGCCCCCGCCGGCCCTCCGGAGGAGCGCCAGACCGCCGCGGGCCGATGCCTGGGCGCGCGAGCACGGTCATGAGCAGCTGCAAGTCCGTGGTCGCCCTGGCCGGCCTGTGCTGGCCGCTGGTAGTCGGCGCATGGGGGCATGACGGTCATCGCGCCGCCGCCGCCGTGACTGCGGACAGGCTCTGTCCCGCCGCGGCCGTCGCGGTCGAGCGGTTGCTGGACGGTATGACCCTGGCCGAGTCGTCCACCTGGCCTGATGGCATTCGCAGGCAGGCGGAGTGGGCGCACACCCGCGACTGGCACTACATCAATATCGGCGATGAGCAGCCGATGAGCACACTGGTCGAAGGCGCGCCGGGGCATGGTCGCCTGCTGTCCGCCATCCGCGAGAACCTCGCCCTGCTTGGCAATGAGCGTGCTGACGCGACGCGCCGTCGCCAGGCACTCAGCTTCGTGCTGCACCTGGTCGCCGACGTCCACCAGCCGCTGCACGTCGGTCGGCTCGAGGACCGCGGCGGCAACGCGGTCACCGTGAGCTTCGAGGGCGGCGAGACCAGCCTGCATCGCCTCTGGGACAGCGGCCTGTTGCGCAGCTCGGGCCTGCGCGCGACGGACTATCGGCGCAGCCTCGCGCCGCTGGTGATGATCGGCGCGACCTCATGGGAACGGGGCTCGCTGGAGGACTGGGCCACGGAGTCGCAGCGCCTGCGCCCCTGGGTGTACGACTTCGACACGCGCCGGCGCGTGCCGCATATTTCGAAGCGCTATGCGGAAACGGGCCGGCAGCTGACCGCACTGCGGCTTGCCCAGGCGGGTGTCCGCACCGCCTGGCTGCTAAACCAGGTGTGGTGCGACTGAAATTGGGGACATTCCCCAATTCCGTCTGGAATTGGGGAATGTCCCCAATTTCAGGGATAGACGTAGCTGGATTGCAGGCCGAGCGGCAGGCCCAGCGTCCAGTACAGCAGCAGGAACGCCGACCAGGCCACCATGAACACCACCGAGTACGGCAGCATCATCGCGACCAGCGTGCCGATGCCGGCATTGGTGACGTAACGCTGGCAGAACACTACGATCAGCGGAAAGTACGGCATCAGCGGGGTGATGATGTTGGTGGTCGAGTCGCCGACGCGGTAGGCCGCCTGGGTCAGATCCGGCGAGATGCCGAGACTCATCAGCATCGGCACGAGGATCGGCGCCAGCAGCGCCCACTTGGCGGACGCCGAGCCCACCACCAGGTTGACGAGCCCGGTCACCAGGATTATGCCGATCAGCGTCACCTGTGCGGGCATGCCGAGCGCGCGGAGGAAGTTCGCGCCCTCGATGGCCAGCAGGGCGCCGAGGTTCGATTGTCCGAACGCGAAGATGAACTGCGCGGCGAAGAAGGCCATTACCACGTAATAGCCCATGCCGCTCATCGCCTTGGACATACCCTGGACGATGTCACGATGCGATTTCACGGTGCCGGACAGGTAGCCGTACACCATGCCGGGGATGACGAACAGCAGGAAGATCAGCGGCACGATCGAGCGCATCAGCGGCGCCGCCGAGGTGGCCAGCTCGCCGGCCGGGTCGCGCCAGGGCGAAGCGGCCGGCATGGCCGTCACGACCAGCAATGCCAGCGCGATCACCATGGACAGCAGCGACCAGCGCAGCGCGCGCCGCTCGGCCGGCTCCAGCGCCTCCATGGTGGGCAGGTCCTTCAGGTCGCCGTCCAGTGCAGTTTTCTGCAGCCGGGGCTCGACGATCTTGTCCGTCAGGTACCAGCCGAGGCCGATGATCAGCAGCGATGAAATCGCAGTGAAGAAATAGTTGTTGAGCGGATTGATCAACAGTGCCTGGTCGAGCACCTGTCCGCCCACCTGGGTGATGGCGGCCAGCATCGGATCGACGCTCGAGGGCACGAAATTGGCGGAAAAGCCGCCCGATACACCGGCGAAGGCCGCGGCGATGCCTGCCAGCGGGTGGCGGCCCGCCGCGTAGAAAATGACGCCGCCCAGCGGCACGACGAGCACGTAGCCTGCATCCACGGCGGTGTGGCTGAGGATGCCGACCGTGATGATCATCGGCGTCAGCAGCCCCCGGTGCGTGAACGACAGCAGCCCGCGCAAGCCTGCATTGATGAAGCCCGTGTGCTCGGCGACGCCGATGCCGAGCATCGCCACCAGCACGACGCCGAGCGGTGGGAAGGCGACGAACACCTGCACCATCTGCGACAGGAAGCCCGTCAGTTCCTGGCCGGCCAGCAGGTTCTTCACTACCACCGCTTCGCCGGTGCGCGGGTCGATCGCCGAGAAGCTCACCGGCGCCAGCAGCGCCGACACGATCCAGGTGATGACCAGCGCCAGCAGGAACAGCACCGCCGGGTCCGGCAGCTTGTTGCCGATCCGCTCGATCCAGTCGAGGATCCTCGCAATGCGCGGGTTGGGGGTGGTGGTTTCTGTGATTTCTCGTGCCCCGGCCATCGGCTGCCTCCATTGCGCGAAGGCGGCAGTATAGCCGCGTGGCGCAGCAAGACCAGCCGGGACGCGCCGTTTGCCTCCGGGCGGCCGATCGGTCAGCATCTGGCGCCACTTTGACTTCTTCACTTTGGGAGCTCACCGGCATGCGTCGCTCTTTTCGCGTTCCCCACACGCTGGTGCTGCTGTTCGGCATGATGGTGGCCGCCCTGGTAGCCACCTGGCTGCTGCCGTCCGGGGAATTCGAAACAGTCGTCAACGACAGCGGACGCGCCGTCGTCGTACCGGGGACTTACGCGGTCCTTGCCGATGCCCGGCGACTGATGCCCTGGGAATTGTTCACGGTGATTCCCCGCGCGCTGGCTGACGCGCAGGACATCATTTTTTTCGTGCTGATCGTCGGCGGGGCCATCCG
>DAOMOU010000151.1:0-5367 GCA_035444525.1 Gammaproteobacteria bacterium
GCAGTCGCCTTGTCGCGCACGTAGGTGGCGGCGACCTGCCAGTGCATGGTCTCGCCGATCTCGCCTTCGAGCGCGGCCGAGGTCCGGAACAGGGTGTACTTGCGCTCGGTCGCGGTCCCGCCCATGCCGCCGTCCGTCGGGTTGCCGCCCATCGCGAACGGGCGCCAGAAGCCCAGGAAGTGCAGCGGCATCATCGCGATCAGGGCATCGCTGTAGCCGGCCTGGCGCAGTGCGGTGACCGTGCCCGGGTTGGTATTGGGCACCGTGAAGTTCGTGAGCGGGCCGGTCGGGCCGTTGAGCGGGAAGAACGCAGGCGAGGTGCGCAGCTCCGGCGTGTCGTTGAGCGCGTACAGCATCTCACCGTGGAAGCGCACGCTGTCCGACAGCGTGGCGTTGGCCTCGGCATAGATCTGGTGGCGATCTTCCTTCTCGATCAGGTTCAGGTGTGGCGCGAACGGGAACTGGCACGTCGGGAGGGCGCCAGAATTGACGATCTCACCGCCCAGGTCCGTGCAGCCCGCATCCACCGTCGGGACGAAGAACGAGGTGAAGAACATGCCGGGATTGGAATAGGCCGAGTAGCTGGTCGGGTTGACCGTGCGCGGCACGTAGGACCAGTCGCGATCCATGGTCGAAAGCTCGGAACGGTGCTGGATGCCCGCCGACACGAGGATGTTGCCGTTCTCGCCCTGCCAGCCGTAGGCGATCGACGCCGTGCTGTCGCCATCGGAGCCGCTCACGAAGCGGTGGTCGGCCGAGATGTCGAAGCCTTCCAGGTCGGTGCGGGTGATGAAGTTGACGACGCCGCCGATCGCGTCGGATCCATAGGTGGCGGCGGCGCCGTCTTTGAGGATTTCAACGCGGCCGATGGCCGCCTGCGGCAGCAGGTTGGTGTCGACCTGGCCGTACTGGAAGCGGCGGCCGTTCATCAACACCAGGGTCCGGTGCGGTCCCAGCCCGCGCAGGTTGATCGTGCCGCCGCCGCTGCGCGTCTGCGCGCCGAGGTTGGTGTTGGTCTGGTTCGACTCGCCGAGCACCGAGCCGGTGACCGACAGCGACTTGATGAACTCCAGGACGGTGGGCGAGCCCTGTCGACGCAGGTCCTCGGCGGTGTAAACCTCCACCGGCAGCGCCGCATCCTCCGGGGTTCCGCGGATATGCGAGCCGGTCACCACGATGGTGTCCAGCATCCGGGCGTCGTCCGCGACCGGGGCTTCCTGTGCCAGTGCGCCTGCCGACGCCGTCATGGCGATCGCCGCGGAAATGGACACGCTCAGCGCCAACAAACGGTGTTGGCCCCGCGACCCGCCCAGTGATCCGGGCACTCGACTCTTCGGCTTGCTGCTCATCAACCCTACCCTCCCTCAAAAGTGTGATTGCATGACATCCAGGCCATGAACTGGCGCGCCGACGCGGGGCACAGCCAGTCGCCTGTGGCGACGCAATGTTTCACGTTCCCGTCACCCCGTCAACACGATTGTATATAATTGCTGCAAGTGCACATGACCTGTTGACACAACTAGCTGATTTGCAACAGCATCTAGGCATCGATTGTATACAAATATAGGGGCGCCGAATGCAAGCTCTGCATGAACCACCCGCCGGCCTGCCGGGATTGCGCGGCGTCGAGCACATCGGCTTCACCGTCCCGGACCTGGACGCGGCGACGCGCTTCTTCGTCGACGTCATCGGCTGCACCCAGGTGTATTCACTCGGACCGCTGCGCGATCCCGATGGCGACTGGATGTCGCGCCACCTCAACGTGCCGGCGTCCGCGGTCGTGCGCGAACTGCGCTTCTTCCGCTGCGGGCACGGCCCGAACTTCGAACTGTTCGAGTACGCCGTCGACGACCAGGTCACGCAGCCGCCGCGCAACTGCGACGTCGGCGGACACCACCTGGCGTTCTACGTCGACGACATCGACGCGGCGGTCCACTACCTGCGCAGGCACGGCGTGCGCATCCTCGGCGAGCCGACCGTGCGCAGCACCGGACCCAGCGCGGGGCAGACCTGGGTGTATGTGCTGACGCCCTGGGGCATGCAGCTGGAGCTGGTCAGCTTTCCCCACGGCAAGGCCTACGAGAAGGATGCCGCGGTCAAGCTCTGGAACCCGACTTGCCCTGCGGAATGAGCATCCGGCACATTAGGGAGCCTCTGAACAATGTCTCTATTGCTCGTCATTCCCGCGAAAGCGGGAATCCATGGACGTCAAGTCTTGAAAAGCAAGTCCATGGATCCCCGCTTTCGCGGGGATGACGATCGTTGTTCAAAGGTCCCTTGGCGGCGACCATCGCCGATCCTGCATCTTTCGCGACGCAGGGCGGCACGGCACGAAGAGCAGGCAACATGACGCGGCGTAAACCAGACCACGCGGAACCTTCCACTCCCGCTCCCCCGCCCAAGGCCCTGAGCGGTCCGCGGGTGACCGAAACCATCCGCTCGATGATCCTCTCGGGCGAACTCCTGCCCGGCAGCAAGATCTCGCAGGACGCCCTCGCGACGCGCTTCGGCACCAGCCGCATTCCCATCCGCGAAGCGCTGAGCCGGCTCGAGAGCGACGGCCTGGTGGTGATGGAGCCCAACCGCGGCGCCTGGGTCGCCAAGCTCGACCTCGAGGAGTGCCTGGAGATCTACAAGATCCGCGAGCGCCTCGAACCGCTGGTGCTCAGCGAAGCGGTCGCCAAGCTCACCGACGAGGAGATCGACGCACTCGAAGCCCTGGTGATCGAGATGACGACTGCCGACGACCCGGACACCTTCCTGCGCCTGGACCGCGAGTTCCACCTCGCCAGCTACCGCGCCGCGGACATGCACCAGCTCGGCGGCATGGTGGAGCGCTTCTGGAACACGACCCAGCCCTATCGCCGCGCGTTCACCCGCGTGATCGGCAAGGAAGGCAACTGGGTCATCCACGCCGAGCACAAGCTGATCATCGACGCCCTGCGCCAGCGCGACGCCGAGCGCGCCGGCCGGCTGCTGCACGAGCACATCCGGCGGACGCGGTTCGAACTGGCCCGGCACAAGGAGCTGTTCCTGGCGCACGAAGCCGCAGAGGCTGCGGGGGCCGACGAAACCGGCACACACGGCAAGGGCGGCCGCAACGGCAAGGCCAACGGGAAAGCCGCGGCCGGATGATCGTCGAGCGCGTCCTCGATGCCAGGTTCGCCCCGCTGCGCGACGCCTTCGCCGCGCACTTCGAACGCGATGACGAATTCCGCGAACTCGGCGCCGGCGTGGTCGTCTACGAAGCCGGCCACAAGGTCGTCGACCTGCACGGCGGCTTCCAGGATGCGCGGCGGCAGGCGCTCTGGACGGAGCGCACGCTCACCAACATCTGGTCGGCCAGCAAGGGCGTGATGGCGGTCGCCATCGCGCAGCTGGTCGATGCCGGCGCGCTGGACTACGCCGCTCCGGTGGCAAGGTGGTGGCCGGAGTTCGCGCAGGCCGGGAAGCAGGCGATCACGCTCGACCAGGTCATGTCGCACCGCGCCGGCCTCAACGGCTTCGCCGCGCCGACCCGGCCCGAGGACCTCTACGACTGGGCGCTGATGACGCGCCGGATTGCCGAGCAGGCGCCGCTGTGGCCGCCAGGCTCGACCGCGTCCTACCACGGCATGACCTGGGGCTGGATCACCGGCGAACTCGTGCGCAGGGTGACGGGACTGATGCCGCGCGACTACATCGAGCAGCACATCGCCGCACCGCTGCAGGCGGACCTGTCCCTCGGCGTGCCGCCGGAACGGATGGGTGACGTGGCCGAGATCATTCCGCCTGAAGACGACCTGCATCCGGCGAGCTTGAACGCCATCGCAGTCGGTCCGACCGTCAACCCGGCGCCCAACGCAGCCGCCGCCAACCACGGCGCCTGGCGCGCGGCGCAGATCCCCGCGGTCAACGTGCACGCCAGCGCCGACGGACTGGCGCGGCTGTATGGCGCGCTCGCCAACGGCGGCCGGCTTGACGCGATGCGCATCCTGTCGGAGACCGCCCTCGCCGACATGGTCCGCCCACGCGGCGAGCCGCGCGACGAAATGCTCGGCGAACGGCAGTGGGCCGCAGGCGTCGCACTCAACCGCGGCGGCCTCTACGGGCCCGACGACCACGCCTTCGGCCACAGCGGCTGGGGCGGCAGCTTCGGCTTCGCCGATCCCGCGACCGGGCGCGGCGTCGCCTACATCGTCAACCGGATGGGCTCGGCGCTGAACGGCGATCCGCGTGCCAGGACGATCGCGCGGCTGGCGGCGGAGCTGTAGCGGGCATCAGTGCCCTTCGCTCCAGACGCCATCGCTGGTCTCTGGCACCTACTGGATTCCGCCTTGCGCCAGCCTGCCAATCAGCAGGATCGCGTCCGGGACATCCCTTGGCTCGCTCCCCTCCAGCACCCGGAGCACTAGCCGGCGCCGCGGCACGCCACCAGCACGAGCGAACGCAACCAGCGATGCGCGGGATCGGCATCCATCCTCGGATGCCAGAAGAGGGAAATCATGAACTCTTCCACGTCTACAGGCAGCTTGAATCGATGCATTCCCTCGCACAGGCCGGAAGTGTGCTTCTCCGGTACCGTTGCCACCATGTCGGAGACCCGGGCGAGTGCGATGGCAGGGCCGAAGCCGCTCACCGTTGCCGCGACATTGCGCTTCTTCCCGATTCGCGCCAGCACCTCGTCGACCATCGCTGCACGCAGGCCACGCCTCTCGATCAACACGTGCGGGGCCGCCAAGTAACGTTCCAGGGTCAGGCGCCCCCTGGACAACTTGTGGCCACGACGGGCAACGCCCACGAAGCGATCGCGGAACAGGCCGTGTGAGCGGACCTCGGGACCCATCGCCTGCGCGATGACGCCGGTCTCCAGGTCCACGCTGCCGTCACGCAATGCAGTGCTGTCCTTATCGAGCTTGGCAAGGAAGCTGAGCCGCACCATGGGCGCTTCGGCGGCGACCCTGGCGATCAGGTCCGCGCCGAACGTTTCCGCGAAGCCCTCCGTGCTGCGGATCACGAACGTCCTCGACAGCGAGGCAAGATCGAGTTTGAGCGCGGGCCGCAGCACCGTCTCGGCGTCATCAACCACTTGGCGAACGCGACCGCGCAGTTCCAGCGCGCGCGGCGTGGGCACCAACCCGCGACCAGCGCGCACCAACAACGGGTCGCCGGTTGCCTCTCGCAAGCGTGACAGCGACCTGCTCATGGCAGAGGCACTCAGCTGCAGGCGTTTGGCCGCACCGACGACGCTTCCCTCGTCGAGCAGCACGTCGAGGGTGACGAGCAGGTTCAGATCGAGCTTGTCCATGGCACCAGGGATATCACGATTCCACCCGACGTCCCCCCGCCTTCAGTAGCAAGGCGGTTTAGAGTCCGGGATCAATCGTA
>DAOMOU010000152.1:0-5332 GCA_035444525.1 Gammaproteobacteria bacterium
GGCGTCAGGCGCACGCTGTTGCCGATCACGAAGGCCACCGCCATGGTCTCGCCCAGCGCGCGGCCAAGTCCGAGGAAGATGCCGCCGATCACCGCCGAGCGGGTATAGGGCAGGACGATGTCCCA
Organism: Gammaproteobacteria bacterium; assembly: GCA_035444525.1. Classification (GTDB taxonomy): domain Bacteria; phylum Pseudomonadota; class Gammaproteobacteria; order Steroidobacterales; family XN24; genus XN24. Next base: position 126 of record DAOMOU010000152.1, read on the forward strand.
GCTCACTTCCCACTTGGTCGAGCCCAGCGCGTAGGCCGATTCCTTCAGCCGCGTGGGCACGGTCAGGAACACCTCGCGCATCACCGAGGAGATGAACGGGATCACCATGATCGCCAGCACGAAGCCGGCGGTGAGCATGCCGATGCCCAGCGGCGGGCCGCGGAACAGCACGCCCAGGCCGGGAATGGTGCCGAGGTGGTCGTTGAGCCAGGGCGTGACGTATTCGGTCATCACCGGCACCAGCACGAACAGGCCCCACATGCCGTAGATGATCGACGGGATGCCGGCCAGCAGTTCGATCGCGGTGCCCACCGGGCCGCGCATCCAGCGCGGCGCGACCTCGGTCAGGAAGAAGGCGATGCCGAAGCTCACCGGCACCGCGATCAGCATGGCGATGATCGCGGTGACGATGGTGCCGTAGATCGGCACCAGCGCACCGTACCTGTTCTCGACCGGGTTCCACTCGGCCGAGAAGAAGAAGCTCCAGCCCTGCGAGGCAAGCGCGTCGCGACCACCCCAGAGCATCGACAGCGCGGCACCGGCCAGCGCCACCAGCACGAACGCGACCGTGCCGGTGAGCACCCACTTGAACAGGCGGTCGTTGCGTGCGTCCCTGGCGTCGCGGGCGATGCCGGTGGTGGCGGGGAGGGTGGCGGTGTTCATTGGTGTCCGGTCATTTCAGTCCGTCGTTCCCGCGAAAGCGGGAACCCATGGACTTCGGTTCTTCGTGACGGAATGGATGTGTCCATGGATCCCGCTTGCGCGGGGATGACGCAACGGTAGCCGCGCGCTTTGCGCGCGGACCGTTGCGTCACTTGAACTCCGCCGCCCAGTACGCCTCGATCTGCTGCACCAGGTCCGCCGGCAGCGGCACGTAGTGCAGCTCGGTCGCCTGCGCCTGGCCGTGCTCGAAGGCCCACTTGAAGAAGTCCAGCGTGGCCTGGCTGCGCGCGGCGTCCCTGGGCTGCTTGGGCATCAGCATGAAGTTGGTCGCGGTGATCGGCCACGCGTCGGCGCCGGGCGCGTCGGTGATGACGAGGTTGAAGTCCTGCGCGCTGACCCAGTCGGCAGTCGCCGCGGCGGCGGCGAAGCTGGCGTCGCTGGGCTGCACCCAGTTGCCCGCGGCATTCTGCAGCGAGGCGTAGGGCATGTTGTTCTGCAGCGCGTAGGCCAGCTCGACGTAGCCGATCCCGCCCTTGATCTGCTTCACGTACGAGGCCACGCCCTCGTTGCCCTTGCCGCCGACGCCGACCGGCCACTGCAGCGACGTGCCTTCGCCGACCTTCGCCTTCCAGTCGCCGCTGACCTTGGACAGGTAGTTGGAGAAGTTGTACGTGGTGCCCGAACCGTCGGAGCGGTGGACGATGCTGATCTTGGCGTCGGGCAGGGCGGTGCCGGGGTTGAGCGCGGTGATCGCCGGATCGTTCCAGGCGGTGATCTTGCCGAGGAAGATGTCGGCCAGCAGCGCGCCGGTGAGCTTGAGCTGGCCCGGCTGCAGGCCTTCGAGGTTGAGCACCGGCACCACGCCGCCGATCGCCGACGGGAACTGGCCGAGGCCGGCTTCGGCCAGTTCTTCGCTCGACAGCGGCTTGTCGCTGGAGCCGAAGTCGACCGTGCCGGCCTTGATCTGGGCGATGCCGCCGCCCGAGCCGATCGACTGGTAGTTGACCTTGGCGCCGGTGGCGGCGTTGTAGTCGGCCGACCACTTCGAGACCAGCGGGAAGATGAAGGAAGCGCCGGCGCCCGAGATCTCGGCGCTGATGCGGTCGCCGGGTGCCGCGGTGGTGGCGCCGGCCGACGGCGCCTGGCCGACGGGCGCGGTGGCGTCCTGTGAACAGGCGGTCGCGAACAGTGCGGTCGACAGCGCGAGGAGGGTCAGGCGGGCGAGGGGGGCATTCATCGGGCAGGCTCCGGATTGGGATCTGGATCCGTCGTCGGGACGGGATGCCGACATGAAATGATGTTTTTGTTACAGCCGTATGACGGCAGGGGCGGCAGTTCATGACGCGGAGCAGCGTGTCTACGGCAGCGAAGGAGGAAGTGAGGCAAAAAAATGCGGGCCCGAAGGCCCGCGCAAGGAGGAGAGTCGTCGTTGGGAGAGCGTGTTCCGGATCAGAAGGTGAGGTTCTGCGTCCAGTAGGTCTGCACCTGCTGCACCAGCGAGTCCGGCAGCGGGACGTAGCCGAGCGCACGCGCCTGCTCGTCGCCGTTGGCGTAGACCCAGCGGAAGAACTCGCGCGCGTTCCTCGCGCCTTCGATGTTCCTGGGCTTCTTGCGCATCAGGATGAAATTGGTGGCGGTGATCGGCCAGGAGTTCTCGCCCGGTGCGTTGGTCATCACCAGATGGAAGTCCTTCGACGCGCCCCAGTTGGCGCTGGCCGCGGCGGCCGAGAAGGTCTCCTCGCTCGGGTTGACGAAGTTGCCGGCCGCGTTCTTCAGCCGCGAATAGGACAGCTTGTTCTGCAGCGCGTACGACAGTTCGACGTAGCCGATGCCGCCCTTGATCTGCTTGACGTAGGCGGCCACGCCCTCGTTGCCCTTGCCGCCGATGCCCACCGGCCATTTCACCGCGGTGCCTTCGCCCACGCCGCTCTTCCACTCCGGGCTGACCTTGGACAGGTAGTTGGTGAAGTTGAACGACGTGCCCGAGCCGTCGGAGCGGTGCACGACCGTGATCTTGGCGTCGGGCAGCGGGATGCCGCCGTTGAGCGCGACGATGGCCGGGTCGTTCCACCTGGTGATCTTTCCGAGGAAGATGTCGGCCAGCGTCTGGCCGTCGAGCTTCATCGCCCCGGACTGGACGCCCTGCAGATTGACGATCGGCACCACGCCGCCGATCACCGACGGGAACTGCGCGAGGCCGGACCTGGCCAGGTCCTCGGGCTTGAGTGGCGCGTCGGAGGAACCGAAGTCGACGGTCGCGGCCTTGATCTGGGCGATGCCGCCGCCGGAGCCGATCGACTGGTAGTTGATCTGCTTGCCGGTGGCCTGCTTGTAGTCGGCGGACCAGCGCGAAACGGCGGGATAGACGAACGACGCGCCGGCGCCGCTGGCGTCGTTGGCCTGGGCGGTGGAAACGAAGGCGGTCGCCAGCGAGAGCGCGGCGACCGAGGTCTTGAGGATGGCGTGCATGGAGTCCCTGGAGTCAATGCGGGAGAGGTCCCGCTCCGGGCGCCATTGCACAACTGCCGGATGACAGCCAGATGCCGGAATGATGTCGGTTCCGTGACATCGTCAGGCCCTACTGGACCAGGGCAACGAGAGCGATCGCGCGTGGTTCCTGGTCAACATCCCCCCCTTTTCGTCGACGCGGGAGTGCGCAGGGTGCGCGCCGGGGACAGCGCGGGCGAACCGGATCGGAAACCGGCCCGCTGTCATCTTCCTGTCAGATTTTCGTCGGAGGCTGTGCGCTTCATTGACATCCCGCCTGCCTGACGCCACTGATGGGTGCTCCGGTTGCGTGGTCCACCCCATCCTGCCAATCACGATCCGGAACCATACCCATGCGTCATACTCCACTTGCCGCCGCACTGGTCCTCGCCCTCGGCGCCACCAGCCTCCCGGCCTTCGCGCAGTCCGCGCAGGACCGGGAAATCGCCGAACTCAAGGCGCAGATCGCCGCGCTCGCATCCAAGGTCGACGAACTCGAGACGCGCTCCGATGCGCAGTCCGAGATCAACGTCGCGACCCAGGAGAACCTCGACAAGGCGGCGACGACGCAGCCGGTCGTCGACACCAAGGGCGGCATCAAGATCACCTCCGCCGACAAGAAGTTCGAAGCCTCGCTCGGCGGGCGCATCCACTTCGACACCTACGCCTTCGACCGCGACATCGCCGGCACGACCGGCACCACCGAGTTCCGCCGCGCGCGCCTGACCCTGCAGGGCAAGGCCTATGGCTGGGACTACAAGGTCGAACAGGACTTCGCCGCCGGCTCCAACCTCGACGGCCTGCGCGACGCCTACATCGCCAAGTCGGCCTTGGGCGGCAAGTTCACCATCGGCCACTTCAAGCCCTACCGCGCGATGGAGGAGCTGACCAGTTCCAACGAGATCCTGATGATGGAGCGCCCGTTTGCGACCGCCACCGGCCTGTTCAGCGGCCGCCAGTTCCAGCAGGGCGTGGGCTACCTGCGCGCCGGCGACAAGTACACCGCCGGCTTCAGCGCCTTCAACCTGCGCGGTGCCAGCGGCTCGCGCAACGAGGGCGTCGGCTACGCCGGCCGCATGACGTTCGCGCCGATCAACAACGCCGACAGCACCCTGCACTTCGGCGGCTGGGCCAGCTACGAGAATGCGAACCAGGGGTCGGCCGACCTGTCCGCGGTCGCCAACTACGCCGGCCGCCGCGGCCCGGCGCAGACGATCGCCACGGTGACCGGCGCCAGCCGCAGCGACATCTCGGTGTACGCGCTGGAAGCCGCCGGCTCGTTCGGCCCGGTGTTCTTCCAGGGCGAGTACGCGAACGCCACGTTCGGCCAGCCGATCGGCCCCGATCAGGACGTGACCACGTGGTACCTGCAGGGCAGCTGGCACCTCAACGGCGGCCACAAGCCGTACAAGGCCGGCACGGGCGTGTTCGGTTCGGCCCCGGTCAAGGATGGCGGCCTGTGGGAGCTCACCGCGCGCTACGACTCGATCGAGAACAAGGACATCCTCGATCGCGACGTGACCAGCTGGATCCTGGGCGTGAACTACTACGTCAATCCGAACCTGCGCTTCATGTTCAACTACACGCAGGGCGACAACGAAGTCACCGGCGACGAGACCGGCCAGTACGCGCTGCGCACGCAGTTCGCCTGGTAACCCTCCCGCGCCAGGTGCATCGGCAGAAGGCCCCGGGCGGATGTCCGGGGCCTTCTGCTTAGGGCGCGGCGTTGGCCGTCGGCGCAGGGGAAACCCGCTGCCGTTCAGCGGAGGGTAGCCAACGAGGAAAGCCGTCTTGCGGCGTCCGGGCGTTCATTCACCGGCAACCGTCTTTTCCTTGAACCTGCAGATGTCCCGGATCACGCAGTGCGGGCAATCGGGCTTGCGTGCCTTGCACACGTAGCGGCCGTGCAGGATCAGCCAGTGGTGCGCGCCGAGCAGGTGCTCGGCCGGCACCACCTTCATCAGCCCTTCCTCCACCGCGCGCACGTCCTTGCCCGGCGCCAGCCCGGTGCGGTTGGCGACGCGGAAGATGTGGGTGTCGACCGCGATCGTGCCCTC
>DAOMOU010000153.1:0-5272 GCA_035444525.1 Gammaproteobacteria bacterium
GAGACGGCCTTCGCCACCGCCATCGAAACCGCGGTGCTGGAGGCGCAGCAGGGCGTGCCGACCCGGATCGGCCAGGTCATGGCGGAGCAGAGCTTCCCGGAGCACTCAGAATGATCTACTCGCGCATCATCGGCACCGGTCGCTACCTGCCCGCGAAGGTGGTGACCAACGCCGATCTCGAGAAGGTCATGGACACTACCGACGAGTGGATCCGCTCGCGCAGCGGCATCGAGCGGCGCCACGTGGCGGCGGAAGGCGAGGGCACCACCGACCTGTGCGAACACGCGGCCCGCGCCGCCCTGCAGGCGGCCGGGGTCACCGCCGCCGAACTCGACATGATCGTGGTCGGCACCACGACGCCGGACCAGGTGTTTCCCAACGCCGGTGTGCTGTTGCAGGCCCGTCTCGGCGCACACGGCTGCCCGGCGTTCAGCGTCGAGGCGGCGTGCACCAGCTTCATCTACGCGCTGGCGGTGGCCGACAAGTTCGTCCAGACCGGCGCGGCCCGGACCGTGCTGGTGGTCGGCGCCGAAACCATCACGCGCATGATCGACTGGAACGATCGCGCCACCGCGGTGCTGTTCGGCGACGGTGCCGGCGCCGTGGTGCTGCGGGCCGACTCGGCTCCCGGCATCGTGTCCACCCACCTGCATGCCGACGGCCAGTACAAGGACCTGCTGTATTTCCCCAGCGGGGTGGGCACCGGCATGCGGCCGGTGGGCGGCGAGAACTCGATCCAGATGAAGGGTAACGAGGTATTCAAGGTGGCCGTCAACACCCTCGGGCGGATCGTGGACGAGACGCTGGAGGTCAACGGCCTGCAGAAGCACGACATCGACTGGCTGATTCCCCACCAGGCCAACATCCGCATCATCCAGGCTACTGCCAGGAAGCTCGATATGCCGATGGAGCGCGTGGTGCTGACGGTGCAGGACCACGGCAACACCTCGGCCGCCTCGGTGCCCATGGCGCTCGACGTGGCGGTGCGCGACGGGCGCATCAGGTCCGGCGACCTGCTGCTGCTGGAGGCCTTCGGCGGCGGCTTTACCTGGGGCTCAGCGCTGGTGCGCTGGTAGCCGGAACCGGCGGCGCGCCAGCTGCGCCGTCAACCGGATGAGCAGCGGCAGGGCGATGGCCCAGCAAAGCCCAACGCCCACGGCGTACTGCCAGGCCGGGATGTGGAGCTCCACCGCGCCCAGCCGCGCGCCCACCCAGTAGGAAAAGCCTCCGCCCAGCAGCCCGAACACGCCCGCCAGCAACGGTCGCGGCCGCAGCCACGCCAGCGAGTGACCGAGGGTGAGGGAAAAGGCGGCCCACAGGGTGACCAGCCAGACGGGCGCCAGCGACGCGGCGGGCCAGGGCGCGGCATAGCTCAGGGCGCCGGCCAGCGACCAGGCGCTGTCGATCACGACCCCGGCGCTCGCGAACACCGCCATCGCGGCCAGGTCGTAGTGCGGGCGGGCGGCCAGGCGCAGCTGGAGTGTGGCGAACACCAGTAGCGCGGCGGGGCCGGCCCAGGCCAGCCCGGCGGCCGCCCCGAATACCGTGACGGCCCATACGATGTTGAAGCCGACGGCGTTGGCCGCGGCGGGAATCCACTGGGGGGCAGGCTGGGCGAGTGTGTTCATGTAAGCTAGTTCGCCAGGCGCCGCGGGGCGGATTCGGGGCGCGTCACCAGGGAGGTTTCCGGCCGATGAGCGACGACAAGCAGCAATCCGACCAGTTCCACAGCTGGCGGCCCCACCCCTGGCACGGGCTGGAGCCCGGCCTCAACCCGCCCCTGGAAGTCAGGGCCTACATCGAGATCACGCCATTCGACCTGGTCAAGTACGAGGTGGACAAGGCCTCCGGCTACACCATCGTCGACCGCCCGCAGCGCACCTCCGCGGCGCCGCCGGTGTTGTACGGGTTCATCCCGCAGACCTACTGCGACGAGCGGGTGCGGCGGCTCACGCCGGGGGCGAAGCGCGCCGACGGCGACCCGCTCGACATCTGCGTCATCAGCGAGCGCCAGATCGAGCGCGGCGACATCCTGCTGAACTCGCGCGTCATCGGCGGCATCCAGATGATCGACGGCGGCGAGGCCGACGACAAGATCATCGCCGTGCTGCGCAACGACAACATCTGGAGCGAGGCGAACGACATCGGCGACCTCCCGCACGTCATGATCCAGCGCCTGCAGCACTACTTCAGCACCTACAAGATGGGTCCCAACATGACGTCGGGCGTGGAGATCACGGCGACGTACGGGCGCGACCATGCCGCCAAGGTCGTCACGGCGGCGATTCGCGACTACCAGGACGTGTTCGGCGCCAGCCGCCGGGCCTGGGAGAAGCTCGAGGAGCGCCTGATGCATCCCGACGAGTCCGCGGACCCCGCGGCGGAGTAGCTCGCCCGGGCGGCGCACACGGTCAGCCGCCCAGCTCGTCGTACAGCGCGAGGAATTCCTCGGTCAGCTTGTGGCGGGGCGCGAGGTGGACCAGCGGCACGCATTGTTCGTGCGACTCGCGCATTTTCACGCTCGAGGACAACTTGGTCTCGAGCACCGGCAGGCCTTCTTCGCGCAGTTCGTCCACCAGCCGCTGCGGCAGGTTGGCGCGCGACAGGAACTGGTTGATCACGATGCCTTCGACGCGCAGCCCGGGGTTGTGGTCGGCACGGGTCTCCTCGACGTTCTCGAGCAGCGTATAGAGCGCGCGCCGCGAGAAGTCGTCGCAGTCGAAGGGGATCAGGCAGGCGTCCGCGGCGATGAGCGCCGACAGGGTGTAGAAGTTGAAGGCGGGCGGCGTGTCGATGTAGATCGCGTCGAACTGCTCCGCCAGCTTGTCGAGCAGCTCGCGGAGCTTGTAGATCTTGTGGCGGGCTTCCAGCTTGACCTGCAGCTCGGCGAGTTCCGGCGAGGAGGCGAGCACGTGCAGCCCCTCGTAGTCGGTCGGGGTCACGTAGCGCAGCGGGTCGCGCGGCAGTATGCGGATGGCCAGCGAGTCGTTGAAAAATGCCGCCACGTCGCCGGGTGCCGTTTCCCACGCATCGCCGAGCAGGTACTGGCTGGAATTGCCCTGGGGATCGAGATCGACCACCAGCGTATCGCGGCCGCGGGCCGCGCTGATCGCCGCGAGATTCGCCGTGATGCTCGACTTGCCGACGCCACCCTTCTGGTTGAAGATCACTCGCCGCATAAGGGCGTGGCCTACAGCAGCTTCTGCGTGGCGCCGTTTTCCTGGTCGCGCTCACGACGACGCGCGGCGCGCTCGCGAAGTTGCGCCTCGCGCGCATCGAGCTTCTGCCTGCGCGCCTCCGGGCTGCGCCGCAGGCGGAAGCCGGAGTCGTACTTGCGCCGGTATTCGCAGAAATCCTGGTAGGCCTCGATCTCGTGCTTCAGTTCGCGGAAGGCCAGCTCGACCATGATGGCGTCATCGAGAAAACCGAGCCCCGGGATGTCGTCGGGAATCAGGTCCTCGGGATCGCAGAAATACACCAGCGCCGCCAGCACGCGTTCCTGTTCGGCGGCGCTCAAGCGCCATTCCTTGTCCTCCACCATGTCGACCATGGCGCGCAGGCGGCCGATGCGCTCCCGCACGTAGCCCGGCACCCGCGTGGCACTGACGTCGGTGAACAGCATCCTGGCCGCATCGAGGATCTCGGCGTCGTCCGCGTCGCGTACCGTGCGGCGCGCCTTGCGCATCGCCTCGCGGAAATGCTTCACATCCCTGGCGCTGAGTTCGAAAGATATTCTTAGGCTCATGGGCAAGCTCCGCGGGCGGAAGCAGGAAGCCTAAGGGCCGCCTGTGGGAGCGTCAACCAGCCGCGCCGCGGCCCGGCGTGGCTTCGGCCCGTTTGGCAGGTAAAATGGGCACCAGGTGCAAGGTGCCCAGGGCCGGAAAGGCGAATTGATGACAATGTTTCGATCCATCGCGGTGGCGCTGGCGCTGCTGGGTCCCGGCGGGACCCTGGCGGCGACCTTCATCCTGCCGCCGGAAGGTACCGATCTCGTCGGGGTGCCCAGCTGGGTGCACACGCGCTATGCGGACACGCTGATGGACGTGGCGCGCGATTACAGCGTCGGCTACACGGAGCTGAAGCGGGCCAATCCGGGCGTCGACACCTGGATCCCCGGCGACGGCACGCGCGTGCTGCTGCCGACCCGCTACGTGCTGCCGCCGGGGCCGCGCGAGGGCATCGTCATCAACCTGCCCGAATACCGGCTGTACTACTTCCCCGCGCCGAAGAAGGGCGAGCGCGCCCAGGTCGTCACCTACCCCATCAGCATCGGCAAGATGGACTGGAACACGCCCATCGGTCGCCATCGCATCATCAGCAAGGCCAAGAACCCTTCCTGGTATCCGCCGGACTCCATTCGCGAGGACCATGCCAAGCGCGGCAGCATCCTGCCGCGCGTGGTGCCGCCCGGACCGGACAATCCGCTCGGCGCTTACGCCATGCGGCTCAACCTGACTTCGTACCTGATCCACGGCACCAACAATCCCGACGGCGTCGGCATGCGCGTGACCTCCGGCTGCATCCGCATGTTTCCCGAGCACATCGAGCGGATTTTCCCGATGGTGGACGTCGGCACCACCGTGCACATCATCAGCGAGCCGATCAAGGTGGGCTGGGCGGCGGACACGCTGTTCGTCGAGGTCCATCCGCCGCTCGAGGAGGAGAGCGAGTCGCAGCTGCGGATGCGCTTCACCGCGCTGCTGCGGGAGGCCGCGCAGCTCCGCGGCGTGGCGATCGACTGGCCGCGCGCGGACCTGATTTTCGCCGCTGCCAGCGGCGTGCCGACGGAGGTGCCGGTGCGCGAGGTGACGGTCGCCTCACAACCGTGAATGGGAATTGGGCACATTCCCCAATCACCTGAACGTCATTGGGGAACGTCCCCAATTCCCCCGTCGCAAAAGAAAAGGCCGCAGCAAGCTGCGGCCTTCTCGTTTGGGCGAGCGTGTCCTTACTTGGACATGCCGCGCTGGAACATCCGCTCGATGCGATCCGTGTTGGCGGCGCAGCAGGCCTGGGCCTCGCTGGCGGCCTGGGCGGCGCGGCTGGCAGTGCTCTGGGCATTGGCAGCAACGCTCTTCGCTTCGTCGGCGGCCGCACGGGCGGCGTCGGCGGTGGTCTTGGCGGCGCGGGCCTCGTTCAGGGCCTGCTCGGCCGTGGCGCGGACAGCATCCAGTTCGGTCGTGGCGCAGCCACCCATCACGCCCAGCGCGATGACGGCGACGCCGGCATACAGGAAGTTCTTCTTCATGGATTTAAATCCCCTGGTGATCAC
>DAOMOU010000154.1:0-5267 GCA_035444525.1 Gammaproteobacteria bacterium
ACCGGGTCGTCGATGCGGGTGGCGTCGATGTCCATGCGGATCTGCCGCAGGTCCGTGCCGCACGGGATCGCTGCCACCGAGGCGCCGGTAATCGCGCGCGAGAGTGCGTGCATCGCGAACCACCACACCGGCACCTTGGCCGGCTGGTTGTTGATCGTGCTGAAGGACTGCGACCAGCCCGTATCGGTCGGCTCCGGCACATTCACCTGGCACTGCGCCGAGCGCGAGCGGTCGTAACGGATCGTGTTGAAATCGACGTCGATGAACGGAATGCCGGCGAACATGATGACCACGATGGCGACGAACACGCGGTTCTCGATGCGAGCAGAGGACAGGACGCCCTTGTTGCCTTCGTCTGCGCCTTCCGCGCGGGCCCTCAGCCACTCCTGAATCACGATGGCGAGGAACGGGATGGCGAACACGCCGCTGGCGACCAGCACCGCCCAGATGCCGTTGTGGACGATCCACGAGACCAGCGTCAGGTAGTACTCAAGGTAATCGGTCGTGAGGAGCGTCATCCCGAACCCCGCATCACGCCGCCTGCATCAGCAGGCTTGCTTCCAGTGCGAGCACGGTGACGATGGCCGCCATTTCCACGCGCAGCAGTCGTTGTCCGGCGACCCGGTCCGGCTCCCGCGCGCGAAGGCGCGTGCGCATCCATAGCCAGCCCCACACGGTCACGCCGTACAGCAGCAGTCGCCAGACCAGGAAAACGCCGGCGTGCGCGTCCATCCAGCGCTGCCAGTCGTCGATGCTGCCGGCCATCCGGATACCAGCCGCATTGATGGCAACGGCCGCAATCAGCAGCAGCGCCGTCCACAGCAGTGCCAGGCCGACGCGCCGATTGAACAGCCAGGGCAGGCGCCACCCGCCGGCACTCACGGGTTGCTCCCGCCGGACGGCGGTCGATGCAGCTCGTCGAGCCGGTTGCGCACCGGGTCGCCCTCGTAGACACCACGCGAACCGGCCGCGCGCATGCCGTGGCGCTGAATGATCGCCATCGGCGAATTGTTCGCCAGCTCGCGCCGCAACTCCAGCTCCGTCTTGAGGTTGTGGATCTCACGGTCGAGGATGTCGCTCTCGTGGGTGACGGCCTTCTGGGCCAGCTCGTTGGCGGTCACGTTGGGCTCCTTGCGGCCGGTGAGAAGCGTGCGCTGCAGCAGCAGGGCCTTCTCCAGTACGCTCGCCAGCGCCACCTCCGAGGCCAGGCGTCGCGCCAGGATGTCCTGGTCCGGCTCGTCGCGCAGCGCCTCGATCACGCCGCGCGTGATCGGCAGCGACGCGCTGCTGGCTGCCTGCAGGTTGTCGAAGCTGGGGGGGCGACTGCCGGCGACCAGCTCCTGCAGGACCTGCAGCCTGTCCTCGTACTCCTCCTGGATCAGCGGGGTCAGGCCCACGCCCGGTGTGGTCACGGTCTTGGTGCAGGCATCGCAGGTGCGCTGCTCCTGTTCGCCCAGCACGCGCACCGCCCAGGCCGCAGCGGCATCGGGCGAGCTCCAGGTCAGGCAGGCCAGGTTTCCGCCGCAACTGGCTTGCGGGATGGAACTGGTGTCGGTGACGCTGCGGCCGTTGATCAGGTTGTAGCCGGCGCGGGTGACGTCGCCGACGAGGCGCACCGGGGGCTGGCCGGCACCGCCGGCGTTGTCGCCGCCCACCCACGGTACGCCGTTGTTGCCGCGGTTCGCCTCAGCCTCGTCGATCGCCGACACGGCATCGGTGCTGGCAACCGACTGCTTCAGTGCCATGCCTTCGGCGAGTTGGTCCCAGCCGAGCTGACCGCCCGCCATGTCGGCCATGCGGTTTGCGATCGCGCGGCAGGTCAGCTTGCTGCGGTCGAAGTCGAGCCGTGCCTGCAGCACGCCGTTGGTGAGCAGGTTGTAGAGTCCCGGATCGGCGCGCTGGATGATCAGCGCCGGCAGCGATGCCACGGCGGCCGTCGCGTTCTGGATCACCGAGGACATGATGGCCTGGAAGCCGTTGGTGATGCCGTTCAACTGGTTCTGCAGCGTCGTGGTGATGCTCATGTCGCCGCAGATCAGATTGCTGTTCCAGCCCACGCCGACGCCGATGGAGTGCATGTGGGCCGCACCGCTCATCGACACCGCACGGCCGCCGCCGATGCTGTAGAGCACGTCGTCGCCGATGACGCTGCCCTGGTGCTGCACGCCGTGCTCATTGACGCTGGTCTGGGCGCCGGCTTCGGAGAAACAAAGCAGCGCAACGCTGGCCACCACGGCGAGACGCACACGATGGACGTTCAAGAAATGGGATCGGATTGTCATTGCCTCGGCCTCACTGAAAATCCACACTGCCCAGGAACACCTGTCCCCGCCTTCGACAGCAGCTGTAGGGCCGCCAAAGCGCCCAGGCGTAGTCGCCGCGCTGGGCCTGCACGCGCGTGCGACCGTGTGGAAACACCGTGCAACTGCTGGACAGCACAGGGGTCAGCTCCTGCCACTTGCCCGTCGAGGCATCGGTTTCCATCAGCGCGCCAGCCGGCCAGTAACCGGTCCGCGGACTGGCGAGCAGCGGCCGGTAGACGTGGATCTGGTTGCGTCGGGTCACGATGTCGCCCGCGCGCTGCGCGACCACGGCCGCGGCCTTGTAGTCGTCCACCTGGTGCAGGAAGCCGCCGCGCGGATAGACGTTGCCCCACAGGTTCATCGCGGTGCGCGTGCCGATCTCACGCAGGCCGGGGATCAGTGCCTCCGGGTACAGCGATTCGGGGACGTTGTAGCGCCAGGCCACCGTGTCGAGCGTGCTCAGCAGGTAGGGCATGAAGGCCGTTCCGGCCCCCGCGCAGGTGTAGCCGAATGTGCTGGCGAACTGGCCGAACACATGGCCGCCCGGGTGACCGATCACGTCCGCGTTCTTGAACTTCGCCAGGTTGTTCTCGTGGGCCTCGTTGGTGGTGCCGTCGCCGCCGGCCTGGGCGGTCGGGTTGGGCAGGCTCATCGCGCGGATTTCGACCCAGGGGTTCTCGCCGGTGTTGGAGTAGCTCGAGACGACGGCATCGGGAACGTAATGGCGCACCTTGACCGAAGTGCGCACCGTGCAGCCCCTCCAGGTGCAGTGGAGCCAGTAGCAGATGCCGGTGACGCGGTACTCGAGGCAGTCCGGGGACAGGGTGGAAGCGACGATGGTCGCGGTGTTCAGGGCGAAGGACGACGCGGAACTGGCCAGCAGCACCGAGGCGATGGCGAGGCGCATGCGCCGGGACGCAGTGCGCAGCCGGGGCTTCACCGCTGCTCCCGCTTGTGCTGCTCGATGCGGGCGACGGCGCGTTCCACGTCCGTGTCGCCGTAGACCGCGTAGCGACGATCCACCACTACGGCAGGGACCTTGGTGATGCCCAGGCTCCAGGCGTCGGTGACGCCCTGGTAGGCCGCAGCGATCCGGCGCTGCAGGTCGGTACCGCCCTGCCTCAGGCGCTGCTGGACGATGGCCGCAGCCTTGTCGGCATCGGGCGGCAAGCCGGCCGCCAGCTCGGCTTCGAGCTGCATGGCGCCGTCGAGCAGGATGTGCCGCTCCGCAGAACCCGTGACGGGATGGGCGCGATCGGTGATGACCCATACCTCGGTTGCCCTCGCAATCGAAGCAGTCGCAGCGAGGGGCAAGACGCCGAGGAGCACCATGGCAAGGGCATGCGCTCCGAGGGGTCTGGAGCGTCGGAATACTGGGCAAGGCATGTCGCGCGGTCCGCAAATGAACTTGGGCGTCAGTCGAACCCAAACCGGCCAGGCGCGATAACCAAGAAAAGGATTCCGCCGCGATCCGCATTCCCGACGCCAAGAGCCCCGTTGCAGGCCACGTGAGGCCAGCAACGGGAAATGGCGAGGCGGGCGTCGCGCTACAGCAGGCCGGCCTCCGCGAACGAGTAGGGCTCGCCCTTGCCGATGATGAAGTGGTCCAGCACCCGGATGTCGATGAGTTCCAATGCCGACTTGAGGCGCGAGGTAATTGCCCGGTCGGCCATGCTGGGCTCGGTGCAGCCGGAGGGATGCTGGTGGGCCAGGATGACGGCCGCGGCATTGGCTGCCAGGGCGCGCTGCACGACCACCCGGGGGTACACGGCGGTCTGGTCGATCGTGCCGTGGAACAGGGGTTCGTAGGACAGCACCCGGTGGCGCATATCGAGGAAGAGGACGGCGAAGACCTCGTTGGGCTCTGCTGTCAGCTTCAGGCGAAGATAGTCGCGCACCTCGGCGGGGCTGCCGAGTACGGCACTCTCGCTGAAGATGCGACGCTCCAGCAGCGCGACGGCCTGACGGATGATCCAGTCGTCGCCTTGCCTGGTGGGATGGATGATCGACTCGATGCAGGAGTCTTCGACGGCATGAACAGTGCGCATGGCAACCTCCAATGGATGAGATCGGAGGCGTCGCTCCCCAGCGGAGGACGAATCCTCCGAGGGATGGCAACAGGGATGAGGGTGGGCATCCGCCACCGGCAAGGTGGCTGTTCGCGGCAAGGGATGCGGTGCGAACAGGTGGGATCAACACGGCCGGGGCCGTGCCGTAGCCTTGAAGATCGTGGCTACCTGGGCATGTCGCCGCATGGCGCGGCAGGCATTTCGGTGGATTCGGGCACGGTGGTGCCTTCGGCTTCGCCGGAGGCGATCAGGTCCTGCGGCGGCAGCGTCGATGCGGGCGGCGTGATGCCGCGCGCCCGGTCGATCTGTTCGGCCACCATGAAGGCCGCCTCCAGTTCGCCGATGCCGTGCCGGCGCATGAGCTGGTAGCGCTCCGCCTTCTCCTCGGGCTCTGTCTGCGCGAGCGCCAGGTAAAGGCTCGGCGGCACGGCGCGGAACAGCACCTCCATCGACTTCGAAAGGATCACGCCCTCGCTGAACTTGCCCGCCTCCTTGCGCGCAGACAGCATCAGCGCCTTCTGTGCCGGCGACAGCTCACGAAAGCGCGCGATCTTCTCCACCTCGTCGGGCGGCATCGACAGGCAGATCCACCACTCGATCATGTTCAACATCGGCTCGGCCGCCTTGGGCAGATCGTCGATGTTCTGCGTCGCGAGCCAGTACCAGGCACCGAGCTTGCGCCACATTTTGGTGATCTTGACCACGTAGGGCGCGAGGAGCGGATTCCTGGTGATGATGTGACCTTCGTCGGTGACGTTGATGATCGGGCGGCCCAGGAACTGGTCACGCTCGGCGAGGTTGTTGACGGTGTTGATCAGCGAGACGTACGCGATCGAGAGCTGGGCGTTGTAGCCCTCGCGCGCGAAGGTGGCGAGATCCACGATGGTGATGTCGG
>DAOMOU010000155.1:0-5255 GCA_035444525.1 Gammaproteobacteria bacterium
TGCTGAAGCGCGTCAACGGCCTGCAGCGCAGCCTGCCCGGCGCCATCCGGGTGGTTTCGGTCACCTCCATCGGCGCGCGCGAGCGGCTGATGCTGGTCGAGGTCGGCGGACGGCAGCTGTTGGTGGGCGCGGCGCCCGGACGGGTGCAGACCCTGCTGGTGCTGGACCAGCCGGTCGCCATGCCGCAGACCGCGGCGGGCCGCCAGGCAAGCGGATTCGCGGAGCGCCTGCGGGATGCGCTGGGCGCCCCTGCCAAGGAGGCGCGCTCGTGACGCGACGCCTCGGATGGCTCCTGCTGTTGCTGGCGGCGTTGCTGGCCTGGCCGTTGTCGGCGGGCGCCGAGACCGCCGGCGGCAATGCCAGCGGCCTCGAGCTGCTCTCGGTGAGCACCGCCGAGGACGGCAGCCAGCAGTACTCCGTCACGTTGCAGGTCCTGCTGCTGATGACGCTGCTGAGCCTGCTGCCGGCGGCGCTCATCATGATGACCTCGTTCACGCGCATCATCGTCGTGCTGGCGATCCTCCGCCAGGGCATGGGCACCCAGCAGACGCCCAACAACCAGATCCTGATCGGCCTGGCGCTGTTTCTCAGCATGTTCGTGATGGCGCCCGTGCTGGAGCGCATCTACGAGGATGCCGCCAGGCCCTACCTCGAGGAAACCCTCAACGCGCCGGCCGCGCTGCAGGCCGCCAGCGGACCGATTCGCGAGTTCATGCTCAGCCAGGTCCGCACGCCGGACCTGCAGCTGTTCGCCGGGCTCGGCGGCCACGAGGGCTTCGAGGCGCCGGAGGACGTGCCGTTCTCTGTGCTCGTGCCGGCCTTCGTCACCAGCGAACTCAAGACCGCCTTCCAGATCGGCTTCCTGCTGCTGGTGCCGTTCCTGATCATCGATCTCGTGGTAGCCAGCGTGCTGATGTCCATGGGCATGGTGATGCTCTCGCCGCTGATCATCTCGCTGCCGTTCAAGATCATGCTGTTCGTGCTGGTGGACGGCTGGTCGCTGGTCATGAGCACGCTGGCCGCCAGCTTCATGGTGAGCTGACGCATGTCCCCCGAACTGGTCATGGAAGTTGGACGCAACGCGCTGGCGGTCACGGTGATGCTGGCCGCGCCGATGCTGGTCGTCGCCCTGGCGCTCGGCCTGTTCATCGGCATGATCCAGGCGGCCACCCAGGTCCAGGAAATGACGCTGTCCTTCATTCCCAAGCTGCTCGGACTGGTCGCCGTGCTGGCCATCGGCGGGCACTGGATGCTCGGGCTGATCGTCGACTACACCCGCGAGCTCATCACGGCCATCCCCGGCCTGCTGCTCGGCTGAGGAACCGCCCCATGGAGTTCACCCAGCTGCAGCTCGACACCTGGATTTCCAGCCTCGTGCTGTCGTTCACCCGCATCGCCGCCCTGCTGATCGCGGCGCCGCTGTTCGGCGGGCGCAGCCTGCCGATGCGGGTGCGCGTGTCCTTCGCGCTGGTGCTGTCCATGATGGTGCTGCCGATCCTGCCGCCGGCGCCGCCGCTCGAGCTGTTGAGCTTTCCGATGGTGCTGGCGGTCGGTCGCGAGCTGCTGATCGGCGCCATGGCCGGCTTCATCCTGCAGCTGGTGTTTGCCGCGCTGGCCATTGCCGGCGAAGTGATCGCCCTGGGCATGGGGCTAGGGTTCGCATCGCTGGTGGACCCGGACAAGGGCGTGCAGGTGCCGGTGGTCGGGCAGTTGCTCGTGATCATGGCGACGCTGCTGTTCCTGGCCATGGACGGACACCTGGCGCTGGTCAGCTTCATGGTGCTGAGCTTCACCGGCGTGCCGATCGGCGGCGGCATCAGCTTCGAGAATTTCGCCGCCATCGCCGGTTGGGGCAGCGTGATGTTCGGCCATGCGGTGATGATCGCGCTGCCGGCCGTCGGCGCGCTGCTGCTCGCCAACCTGGCCATGGGCGTGGTCACACGCGCCGCCCCCCAGCTGAACATCTTCGCGGTCGGCTTCCCGATGACGCTGATGCTCGGCTTCGTGCTGCTGTACGCCACCGTCGGCACGATCGGCGGTCGCTTCGCGGAGCTGCTGGCCGAGGGCTTCGGCATGATCGGCTGGCTGTTGGGAGGCTGAGGCGATGGCCGAGCAGGACAAGAGCCAGGAACGCACCGAACAGGCGACACCCAAGCGCCGCCAGGATGCGAAGAAGAAGGGCCAGGCGCCCCGCTCCCGCGAGCTGAACACCACCGCGGTGCTGCTGGCCGGCGCCGGCACGCTGGTGCTGTTCGGCGGCGCCATCGGCGAAGGCATCGCGGCCATCATGATCGACAGCCTGAGCCCGTCGCGCGAGCTGGCCTTCGACGCGCCGCTCCTGCCGACGGTCTTCGGCCAGTCGGCGATGGTCGCGCTGGTGCTGCTGCTGCCGCTGTTCGCCGCGGTGCTGATCGCCGCACTGGCGGGCCCGGCGATGCTGGGCGGCCTCGTGTTCAGCGCGCAGGCCCTGCAGCCGAAACTCGAGAAGCTCAACCCGATCGCCGGGCTGAAACGCATTTTCTCCCTGAACGGACTGATGGAATTCGCCAAGACGCTGGCCAAGTTCGTCGTCGTCACCGGCGCCGGCCTGCTGGTGCTCCGCCACATCGCTCCGGACCTGCTGATGGCCGGCGAGGCCAGTATCGAGACCGCGGTGCCCGGCCTTGCCGCTGCCGCGGCCTGGGTGCTGGTGGTGCTTGCCTCCGTGATGCTGCTGATCGCGGCGGTGGACGTGCCGTTCCAGCTGTGGAACCACAGCAAGCAGCTGCGCATGACGCGCCAGGAAGTGCGCGACGAGATGAAGGAGACGGAGGGCCGGCCGGAGGTCAAGGGCCGCATCCGCCGCGTGCAGATGGAAATGACCCAGCGCCGCATGATGATGGCGGTGCCCGAGGCCGACGTGGTGGTCACCAACCCGACGCACTACTCGGTGGCGCTCAAGTACGACCCGGACGGCATGGCCGCACCGCGCGTCGTCGCCAAGGGCGCCGACCAGATCGCTCTCAAGATCCGCGAAGTCGCCGCCGCCAGCGGCGTGCCGCGCGTCGAGGCGCCGCCGCTGGCTCGCGCCCTGTACTTCACGACCCGGCTGGACGAGGAAATCCCGGCCGAACTGTTCCTCGCGGTCGCCCGCGTGCTGGCCTGGGTATACCAGCTCAAGGCCGCCGCCGGCGCCGCGCCGCCGCCGCAGCCCGAAGGGCTCGACGTTCCTGACCACCTGACCCGCCGCCAGCCCGGCAGGAGAATCTGACGATGGGCAATCTCGCAACCGGTTTCGGCACCATCCTGCGTACCGGGCTCGGCACGCCGCTGCTGCTGGTCGCCCTGCTGGTGATGATCGTCCTGCCGCTGCCGCCCATCGCGCTGGACGTGTTCTTCACCTTCAACATCGCGCTCGCGCTGGTGGTCATCCTGATGACCGTGTACGCGCCGCGGCCGCTGGAATTCTCGGTGTTCCCGACGGTGCTGCTGCTGGCCACGCTGCTGCGGCTGGCGCTGAACGTCGCGTCGACGCGCGTGGTGCTGATCGACGGCCACACCGGCACCGACGCGGCCGGCAAGGTCATCGAGGCCTTCGGCGATTTCGTGGTCGGCGGCAACTACGCGGTCGGCCTGGTGGTGTTCGCCATCCTGGTCATCATCAACTTCGTGGTGGTCACCAAGGGCGCCGGGCGCGTGTCCGAGGTCAGCGCCCGTTTCACCCTCGACGCCCTGCCGGGCAAGCAGATGGCCATCGACGCCGACCTGAACTCAGGCCTGATCACCCAGGACGAGGCCCGCGCGCGGCGCGCCGAGACGGCCGCGGAGGCCGATTTCTACGGCTCGATGGACGGTGCCAGCAAGTTCGTGCGCGGCGACGCGGTGGCCGGCATCCTGATCCTGTTCATCAACATCATCGGCGGTCTGATCATCGGCACGGTGACGCACGACATGGCGCTGGCCGACGCCAGCCGCACTTACATCCTGCTGACCATCGGCGACGGCCTGGTGGCGCAGATCCCCGCGCTGCTGCTGTCATCGGCCACCGCGATCATCGTGACCCGCGTGTCCGCTGCCGGCGACATGGGCCGCGACGTGGTCCGGCAGTTGTTCGGCAGCGCGCGCGCGATCGGCGTCGCGGCCGCCATCATCGGCATGCTCGGCCTGGTGCCGGGCATGCCCAACCTGGTGTTCCTCGGCCTCGCTGCGGCCCTCGGGACCGCGGCGTGGATGCTGCACAAGCGCTCCCGGCAGACCGAAGTCGAAGTCCTGCCCGAGGAGTCCGCCGAGCCGGCCGCGCCGCGCGAACTGGCCTGGGACGACGTCAGCCAGGTCGACCCGATCGGCATGGAGGTCGGCTATCGGCTGATCCCGCTGGTGGACCGCGCGCAGGGCGGGGTGCTGCTGGAACGCATGAAGGGTGTGCGCCGCAAGCTGTCCGAGGAACTCGGCTTCCTGATACCGCCGGTGCACGTGCGCGACAATCTCGATCTCGGCCCGAACGGCTACCGGATCACGCTCAACGGCGTTCCGGCGGCGCGCGGCGAAATTCACGCCGACCGGCACCTGGCCATCAATCCGGGCCGCGTCTACGGCCAGATCGCGGGCACCGAGACCACTGATCCGGCCTTCGGGCTGCCGGCGGTGTGGGTCGCCGCCGAGCAGCGCGACCAGGCGCAGACCCTCGGCTACACGGTCGTGGACCCGGCCACGGTGGTCGCCACGCACCTCAGCCAGGTGCTGCGCGATCATGCCCACGAGCTGCTCGGCCACGACGACGCCCAGCAGCTGCTGGACCGGCTGGCCAAGAGCCATCCCAAGCTGGTGGAGAACCTGGTGCCGAAGGTGCTCAGCCTCGGCGTGGTGCTCAGGGTCATGCAGAACCTGCTGGCCGAGCAGATCCCGATCCGCGACATGCGCACCATCGCCGAAACTTTGGCGGAACACGGCGCCCGGAGTCAGGATCCCGTCGCCCTCACGGCCGCCGTGCGCACCGCGCTGGCCCGGTTCATCGTGCAGGGAATCACTGATTCTCATGAAGATTTGCCGCTGATTGCGCTGGATCCCGGGTTGGAACAAGTCTTGCAACGGAGTCTGCAGGCAACGGGTTCGGCGGGTCTCGGCATCGAGCCCCGGCTCGCGGAAAGGCTCCAGCGCGGAGCCAGCGAGGCGGCGCAGCGACAGGAGATCGCCGGCGAGCCCGCGGTGCTGGTCACTTCGGCCGAACTGCGGCCCTGGCTGGCGCGGTGGCTGAGGCCGGTGGTCCGGGGGCTGCA
>DAOMOU010000156.1:0-5239 GCA_035444525.1 Gammaproteobacteria bacterium
GCCAGCGTGGTCTTGCCGCTGCCCGGTGGTCCCCACAGGATCATGGAATGCAGGCCCGCGCCGCGCACCGCCCGCGCCAGTGGCGCGCCGGCGCCGAGCAGGTGCGCCTGGCCGGCAAACTCGGCGAGCGAGCGGGGTCGCATCCGGTCGGCCAGCGGCCGCCCGTCGTCGCGCGCGCTCATCGGCGGGCGCCGCCGAGACCGGCCAGCACCTCGACCTGCCGGCACCAGTTGGCTGGAAACGACGCGGCGGCCAGGATGCCGATTGCGACGCCGGCGGCATTCGCGGCCATGTCCAGCCACTCGCCGGACCGCGTATTGCTGAGCACCGCCTGGGCCACCTCGATGGCGGCGCCGAGCGCCAGCAGGCCGAGCCCGATGCGCAGCCAATGACGTCGGCCCACGGCGCCCATGAACAGGAAGGCGAGCGCCGCGTAGGCGGCGAAATGCATCAACTTGTCGGACACGCCGGCGCTGACGTCCGGCAGGCTGGGCAACAGGCTGCCGACCGCCACGCCCAGCACCAGCAGCCAGCCGAGCGCGAACCATGCCGCGCGGTAGCGGGGCAATTCCTCAGGACCCATCGTCGCGAATGACGTCGACGCCGGCCGGCGGCGCGAACTGGAACAGCGCCGGGTCGAGCGGGACGTTCACTCGCACCTCGGAGAAGCGGATGACCGTGGTCTGGCCGAGCGCATCGATCAGCTCCATCGACCCCAGTCGGCCGCCCTGGAAACCCACGCGGACGCCCGAAAAATCCGCGGCTGCGGAAATCGGCGCGAGCTCCACCCAGTCGAAGCCGTCCTCGTGATAGGCGGCACCGATAGTGAACGAGTCGTCCAGGTTGCCGTCGCCCGACAGCAGCAAGGCCGGCGTGCTCGACAAGCCGTCGTCCAGCCGGCGCACCGTCGCCTGCTCCAGGTCGGGGTCGTACAGCCAGAGATGCTCGCCGTCCGCGACCACCAGCTGCGGCACGGGCCGGGTGTAGTCCCAGCGAAAGCGCTGCGGCCGGTGCAGGTAGAAAGTGCCCTCGCTCAGCTGCGCGTGATCGCTGTCGGCCTCCAGCAGCACCTGGCTGAAGCGCGCCTGGAGCGTGACCGTTTCGGCCAGGAAGGCGCGCAGCTGCGCCGGCGCCACGGCCTCTGGCTCGACTGCGCCAGCGGGCGCCGCCGCCAGCCACGCGGCCGTCAGGACGGGCAGAATCGGGAAACGATGCATGGTGAACACTCCGGGTTCGACAGCAGCGCGGCAGGAAAGCTCCCGCACTCAATCCTCGGGCGGCGGCGGCGCCAGCACCTCGCGGCTGCCGTTCGACTGCAACGGCCCCACCAGCCCGGCCTCTTCCATGGTCTCCACCAGGCGCGCGGCCCGGTTGTAGCCGATCTTGAGACGCCGCTGCACGCCCGAGATCGAGGCCTTGCGGCTCTCGGTCACGATGCGCACCGCTTCGTCGTACAGCGGGTCCTGCTCGCCGTCGTCCGCGCTTTCGCCACCGAGCTGCGGCGACAGGCCGGGGATCGCCTGCGACGGGCCCTCGAGCACCTCGTCGAGATAGACCGGTGCGCCCGAGGCCTTGAGGTGCTTGACCACCCGGTGCACCTCGGCGTCCGACACGAAGGCGCCGTGCACCCGTTGCGGTACGCCGGTGCCCGGCGGCAGGTACAGCATGTCGCCGTGGCCGAGCAGGCTCTCGGCGCCCATCTGGTCGAGAATGGTGCGCGAGTCCACCTTGGCCGACACCTGGAAGGCGATGCGCGACGGGATGTTGGCCTTGATCAGGCCGGTGATCACGTCCACCGAGGGGCGCTGGGTGGCCAGGATCAGGTGGATGCCGGAGGCGCGCGCCTTCTGCGCGAGGCGCGCGATCAGTTCCTCGACCTTCTTGCCGACCACCATCATCATGTCGGCGAGTTCGTCCACCACCACGACCACGAAGGGCAAGGGCTCCAGCAGCGGCGCCGCGACGCCCTCGACGTGCTCCTCGGGCTTGAAGAAGGGATCGCGCAGCGGCTCGCCGCGCTGCTCGGCGTCCTTCAGCTTGCGGTTGAAGCCGCCGATGTTGCGCACGCCCAGCGCCGCCATCAGGCGATAGCGCCGCTCCATCTCGGCCACGCACCAGCGCAGCGCATTGGCGGCCTCCTTCATGTCGGTCACGACCGGCGCCAGGAGGTGCGGGATGCCCTCGTAGACCGACAGCTCCAGCATCTTGGGATCGACCATGATCAGCCGCACCTGGTCCGGCGGCGCCTTGTACAGCAGCGACAGCACCATGGCGTTGATGGCCACCGACTTGCCCGAACCGGTGGTGCCGGCGATCAGCAGGTGTGGCATGCGCGCCAGGTCGGCGACCACCGGCAGGCCGCCGATGTCCTTGCCGAGCGCCAGCGCCAGCGGCGACTTCATCTCGTCGTAGGCCCGCGAGGTGAGGATCTCGCCCAGCGTGACCAGCTCGCGGGACTCATTCGGGATCTCCAGCCCGACGGTGGGCTTGCCGGGAATGACCTCGACGACCCGCACGGCGATGGCCGACAGCGCCCGCGCCAGGTCCTTGGCGAGGTTGCTGATCTGGCTGACCTTGACGCCGGGTGCCGGCGCCAGCTCGAAGCGCGTCACCACCGGCCCCGGATGCACCGCGACGACTTCGACCTCGACGCCGAAGTCCCGCAGCTTGAGCTCCACCAGCCGCGACATCGCCTCGAGCGCCTCGTCCGAATAGCCGCCGACCTTGGGCGGCGCCTCGTCGAGCAGGCCGAGCGGCGGGATTTCCCCCGGCGTGGGCGTGCCGAACAGCGGCACCTGGCGCTCCTTCTCGACCCGCTCGCTGCGCTCCACCGGCGCGATCACCGGCTCGATGCGCGGCGGCGACTTGCGCACCACCGTCTGTTTCCTGCGCTCGACCGACTCCTGGCGCGCCTGGGCGGCCTTGCGGCCCTCGATCCGGTCGCGCACCGACTCGATCGTGCCCTGCACCCAGCCGACCAGTGCCAGCGTGACCCGGCCGACGCGGTCCATGATGGCCAGCCAGGACACCCCGCTGAACAGCGACACGCCGGCCAGCCAGAGCGCCAGCAACAACAGCGTGGCGCCCAGAAAGCTCAGGAAAGAGGCCAGCCCGAGACCGGCGAGCTGCCCGACGATGCCGCCGGCGGTCTCCGGCAGGCCCGCGCCGGAAAAATGCAGCGTGGCGAGACCGCAGCTGGTCGCGAGCATCACCAGGAAGCCGCCGATCCTGAGGCCGACCACGCGCCCGGACGGCGGCTGCGCCTCGGCCCGACTCTTCAGCGCAAACCAGCCGGCGCCCGCCAGCAGCACCGGAAACAGGTACGCCGGGTGGCCGAACAGCACGTACAGGAAACTGGCCACCCATGCGCCGGCCGGGCCGGCCGCGTTGCTGATGCCCCGCCCCGAGCCCGTGGAGTAAAAGCCCGGGTCGGCGGGATCGTAGCTGGCCAGCGCCCAGAGCAGGATCAGCGCCAGCGCGAATCCCACCCACAGCACGCCCTCGCGGGCCGCCCGCCCGACGGACAGCCCCATGAGTTGCGGCTTGCTCCCATTCGCTTTCGCCAATCTATTAATCCACGCGAACTAAAGTCGCCAAGTAACTGTTTTTGCGATTGTACACGCTACTTGAAAAGCGCGGGGTGGACAACCTCGCCGGCGTCGACGTTGATGCCCTTCTGCAGCGAGGGTACGTCCCGCCAGTGGCCGGCGGCGAGCCGCATGGCATAGGGCGCGATCGCCGCGGACAGCGCCTGCGACGAGGTGCGCGGCACCGCGCCCGGCATGTTCGTCACCGTGAAGTGCACGACCCCGTGCTCGATGTAGGTCGGATCGGTCCAGGTCGTCGGGCGGGTGGTCTCGACGCAGCCGCCCTGGTCGACCGAGATGTCGGCGATCACGCTGCCCGGCTGCATGGCCCGGACCATCTCCTCGCTCACCACGTGCGGCGCACGTTCGCCGGTGACCAGCACCGAGCCCACCACGATGTCGGCCTCGGCCACCGCCCGCGCCACGTCGGCCGAGTGCGGATACAGGCCGGTGACGTTGGCGCCGATCGCCCGCGCGGCCACCAGCTTGTCGCGATCCATGTCGAACACCGTGACTTCGGCGCCCAGGCCCGCCGCCACGATGGCGGAGTTGCTGCCGGCCACGCCGCCGCCGAGGATCACGACCTTGCCGCGCTTGGCGGCGGGCACGCCGCCGAGCAGGATGCCCTTGCCGCCGTTGGGCTGGTGCAGCAGGTGGGTGGCCACCTGCATGGAGAGGCGTCCCGCGATGTCGCTCATCGGCGCCAGCAGGGGCAGCCGGCCGCGGTCGTCCTCCACGGTCTCGAAGGCCACGGCGGTGCAGCCGATTTCGCACAGCCGGCGGGTCAGCTCCGGCAGGGCCGCAAGATGCAGGTAGCAGAACAGCAGGTGATCCTTGCGCAGGTGGGCCAGGTCGCCGTCGATCGGTTCCTTGACCTTGACCACCATCTCCGCGCGGCCGTAGACCGCCGCAGCGTCCGCCAGGACCTCGACGCCGACGGCCCGGAAATCGTCGTCGCCGTAACCGCTCTTCACGCCGGCGGACGATTCGATGTACACCTCGTGGCCGGCCCTCACGAGCTCGGCACAGGCGGAGGGAATCAGGCCGACCCGGCCCTCGAGGGGCTTGATCTCACGCGGCACACCGATACGCATAGTCGCTCCTCGAAAGCTGCAACGCCGGCCGGCCCGCGGCGCTTTGCCGGAACCTGCCGCTTCTCATAACATAGGTGAAGTGGGCATGACCGATTAAAAGGCTGAATTATACATGAGCGACCCGAAGCACTGCCGCGTGCTGATCCTCGGCTCCGGCCCCGCCGGCTACAGCGCGGCCGTGTACGCCGCGCGCGCCAATCTCAAGCCGGTGCTGGTCACGGGCGTCGAGCAAGGCGGCCAGCTGATGACCACCACCGACGTCGACAACTGGCCGGGCGACGACGCCGGCGTGCAGGGCCCGGAACTCATGGAGCGCATGCGTCGCCACGCGGAGCGCTTCGAGACCGAGATCGTGTTCGATCACATCCACGCCGTCGACCTGCAGCGCCGCCCGTTCCGCCTCGAGGGGGACAGCGGCCGCTACACCTGCGATGCGTTGATCATCGCCACCGGCGCCAGCGCCCGCTATCTCGGGCTGCCCTCCGAGGAGAGATTCAAGGGGCGCGGCGTGTCGGCCTGCGCGACCTGCGACGGCTTCTTCTACCGCGGCCAGCCCGT
>DAOMOU010000157.1:0-5143 GCA_035444525.1 Gammaproteobacteria bacterium
CCGATGCCGATGCCCGTCGGGTTCCTGCGGCTCTCGCCGAACTGCCACACCAGCGGGCCGTTGACCGGCCAGCGCCACTGCGGCGCGGGTCCGGCGACCGCGCGGGGCGGCGGGCTGGGCGCCGGCTGACGGGCGGTCTGACCGGGCTTCGGCGCGGGCTGCGCGGCCGGCGGCGCGCCGCCGGGCGGCGTCAGGCGGATGTGCTGGCCGGGATAGATGCGATGGCCGTCGCCCAAGCGATTCCACGCGGCGACGTCGCGCCAGTCGAGCCGGTGGCGGAAGGCGATCTGGAACAGCGTGTCGCCCGGCTGCACCACGTGCACGCCGGACGCGGCCGGCGGCGGTCCGGCGCGCTCCGGGTCCCAGCGGGTCAGCTCGGCGCAGCCGGCCAGCGCCAGCGCCGCGACGGCGCAGACCGCCAGGCGGCTCAGGCCTGCACCACGAACCAGGCGATCAGCAGCAGTCCGACCAGCAGCCAACCGAGAAACTCCACGTTGCGGCGCAGCTGTGCCTCCATCGGCGCCCCGCCCCAGCGGATCAGGCCCGCCACCAGGAAGAAGCGCCCGCCACGCCCGATCACCGACGCCAGCACGAAGGCTGGCAGGAACATCGCCAGCGCGCCGGCGGCGATGGTGAAAAGCTTGTAGGGAATCGGCGAGAAACCGGCAGCGAGCACGGCCCAGAAGCCCCAGGTCTCGAACCAGCCGCGCACCTGCAGGTAACCGTCCCAATAGCCCGCTGACACCATCCAGGGCTCCACCAGCTCGAGCGCGAAATAGCCGATCAGGTAGCCCAGCACGCCGCCCAGCACTGAGGTGACCGTGGTCAGCAAGGCCAGCCGCCAGGCGTCCACCGGCCGCGCCAGCGTCATCGGCGCGAGCATCACGTCCGGCGGCACGGGAAAGAAACTCGACTCCGCGAAGCTGAGCGCGCCGAGATACCAGCGCGCCTTCGGATGCGCCGCCCAGCGGAGCACGCGATCGTACAGCGGGCCGAACAGGCGCATCAGGCCGTCCCCCCGAGCAGCGGCACGAAGCTCACCAGGCCGAGGCTGCGGCGCTCGAAGCGTTCCCCCTGGCGCGTGATCTCCAGCAGTTCCTGGCGCCCGCGCGGGCCGACCGGGATGACCAAGCGGCCACCCTCATCGAGCTGCTCGAGCAGCGCCTCGGGCACCTCGTCGGGGGCGGCGGTGACGAGGATGCCGCCGTAGGGCGCGTGCTTCTTCCAGCCCTGCCAGCCGTCGCCGTGGCGCAGGTGCACGTTGTACAGGTCCAGCGAGCGCAGCAAGGGGCGCGCCCGCCGCAGCAGCGGCGCCAACCGCTCGATGCTGTAGACCTGCGGCACGATGCCGGCCAGCACCGCGGTCTGGTAGCCGCAGCCGGTGCCGATCTCCAGCACCTTCTCGGGTGTCGGCTCGGCGACGATCGCCTCGGTCATGCGCGCCACCACCCAGGGCTGGGAGATGGTCTGGCCGAGGCCGATGGGCAGTGCCGTGTCCTCGTAGGCGCGGCTGGCGAGCGCCTCGTCGACGAACAGGTGGCGCGGCACGCTGCGGATCTGCTCCAGCACGCGGCGATCGGAGATGCCCTGCTCGCGCAGCCGCTGCACCAGCCGGTCGCGGGTGCGCGCCGAGGTCATGCCGATGCCGTTGTGATCGTAGCGGTCAGTCAAGGACGGGGTTCCCCAGCCAGCTCTCGATGCGGCCGATGTCCTCGTGCCTGGTCAGGTCCACCTTGAGCGGCGTGACGGACACGCGGCCGGCCGCGATGGCGTGGAAGTCGGTGCCCGGCCCGGCGTCCTGCCCCGGCCCGGCAAAACCGACCCAGTACAGCGGCCGGCCGCGCGGATCGGTGCCGCGCACCACCGGCTCGGCCTTGTGGCGATGCCCCAGGCGGGTGGCCTCGAAGCCGCCCAGCGCCTCCCACGGCAGGTCCGGCACGTTGACGTTGAGAATGGTGGTGGCGGGCAGCGAGTGCTCGAGCACCCGGCTGACCAGCTCGCGCGCCACCCGCCCGGCCGTCTCGAAGCGCCGGTCCTCGCGGCAGACCATCGAGATGGCGATGGTGGGCAGGCCGAGGAAGCGCCCTTCCATCGCTGCGGCGACGGTGCCGGAATACAGCACGTCGTCGCCCAGGTTCGCGCCGTCGTTGATGCCCGAGATCACCATGTCGGGCTCCTCGTCCAGCAGCCCGGTGAGCGCGAGGTGCACGCAATCCGTCGGCGTGCCGTTGACGAAATAGGAGTCAGGCCCCACCTCGGTGAGGCGCAGGGGCTGCTCGAGCGTCAGCGAGTTGCTGGCGCCGCTGCAGTTGCGCTCGGGGGCGACGATGACGATGTCGGCGAGGTCGCGGAGATGCTCGGCCAGGCAACGCAGGCCCTCGGCGCGATAGCCGTCATCATTGGAGAGCAGGATTTTCAAAGGGTGGACAACCGGCCCTGGCAGATGGCGGTTACTATACCGGTGAGCCCCCAGAGGAACCAGCAATGACGCCGTCCGACGAGGAGCGCGAGCTGTTTCGCAAGGCGGTCGAGGACGCGCGGCCGCTGCCGGCGCGCGACCACCCGCCGCGTCAGGCGCCGCCGGCGCCGCGCGCCCGCTTCCGCCGCGCCGACGAGGCGGCCGTGCTTGAGGAAAGCCTGGCGGTGAACCCGGAAGCCGAGAGCGACACCGGCGAGGACCTCAGCTTCCGGCGGCCGTCCGTCAGCCTGCCGGTGTTCCGCAAGCTCAAGCGCGGCGAGATCAGCGTGCGCGACGAGATCGACCTGCACGGCCTGACGGCGGCGGAGGCACGAGGGGCGCTGTACGAGTTTCTCGCCGAGGCGGGTGCATTGCGGCTGCGCTGCGTGCGGGTGATCCACGGCAAGGGCAAGCGCTCGGGGCACGGCGGGCCGGTGATCAAGCGCAAGATCGGGCGCTGGCTGCAGTTGCGCGAGGACGTGCTGGCGTATTGCTCGGCGCGGCCGGTGGATGGCGGGACGGGCGCCGTCTACGTGCTGCTGGGCTGACTTTGGGTTGACCGCGAGGCGGGAACGGCATGGGTCCCCGTCGCTCAGGAAATCTTTATTCGCTCCGTGGACCCATGCCATCCCCGCCTCGCTGCGCCGCTGCCGGGGGTAGCGCTTGTCAGTCCGCCGGGCTTGAGTGGCTGATTCCCGTGGTTGCGCTTTCTGGGAGAGAGACGATGCACAGGCTCCTGACAATGATCCTTATCGCCGGATTATGTGGTTGCGCTATCTACGATTCCAAAGACGGTCCTATGGTCACGAGTTCACCGGTTTTGGAACCGTCGTCAGGCTATCCGCCAGGCTTTTCGGTATCCGTTCCCGTTTTCTCAATGCCGATCCAGGAAGCCGGAGCCAAACTTACTCAGTATTCGCTTGTAGGTGTGGTCGGCCTTCCCATAACGTACGAATACATCTTCAATGAGAAGGACAAGGAAAATTTACACGTCTCCGTCGTTCAAAGCCTGGAAGCGAGCGGTGTCACAGTGTTGCCAGGCGCGCCTGCAACCTTAACGGCTGAATTTGAGTTTGCCGGCATGGTCAAAGCCGGACATGGATACGCTGTCCCACTGCTCAAGGGGACCCTTACCGTCACTTCAAACGGTACCGAAGTTCACCGAAAGTTCGAGGTGTTGGGCGAAAAGAAAGCCAGTGTGATTGCATCAAAGCACAGTGGCATCCGAATTTTCGTCGCAGAAGTCCATGACTTGCTGAAAAGCACCACACCGTAGCGCAAGACAACTATTCCGGCGGGAGCGGTCGGTCATCGTGTTGGCAGACCTCGCGGTTATGGTCCCACCCCCCCCCGCTATCGAGGCAGGCATCCACCGAAAAATAGTCGATGGCGCCAAACCCTAACATTGCTGCCGCAACCAGGAAAATGGTCATCAGAGCAATGTGCGATCGGTTACGAGCGACGAACTTTCTGAGCTTCTGGCTGAGGGCCATTGCAGTGAGGACGATCAGGATGAGACTGGAGCCGAAAAGCAGCATCGGAAGTCTCGTCAGTACTTCGCGTGAAACCCAGGATGGTAGAACGAACCATACACTCGCTGGCAGCTCACAGGCGGTCGTTCGATCATCTCGGACACAAGGGGAATCCATCCGGCTGAGGACGCGCGGTATGGCCGGGCAATGACTCCCCGAGAGTTACGAGATACACACAATTGTCTGCCATCAATTGCGCTTTAGCCACTCGCTTAAAGAACGGGCCGAATCCCACGTACTCGACAAAGGTTTGCGGAACCAGCTCGACGCCGTAATCAAAAGTGGACGTTTGCGAGCGAATGGAGAACCGAATGTCTAGGAGACGCTTGATCTCGACGGCTTCGTTAGCCTTTACCACCAGGCTTTCCATTTCGCGGTGCTCGTTCTTGAATGTGAGCACAACATCGACCGCCGATGCGTTAACGAAAATGACATGCATTGGCACAGTACAGCCGTTGGCTGAAAAAAGGCTGAGCGCAATAGCGGTGAGAATGGTGAAAAACCTGGCAAAATGGCTCGGTCGAGGCACAGGATTCAGGTGGCGGGGGCGGTCGCCGGCTTGGCCAGCACTTCGGGCGGCAACAGCGCCATGATCTCCTCGATGAAGCGCTCGAACACCGCCTCCGAGTAGCCGCGGTGTACGTGGGCGACGCGGCCCTCGCGGTCGATGATGAACATGTTGGGCAGCGCGCCGACGCCATACTGGTCGCTCACCGCTCCCAGGTCGTGCACGTAGGTCAGCTCGATGCCCTTGTTGGCGCGGATCACCCTGAGGAAGTCACGCCGGCTTTCCTTGACGTTGATCGCCACCACTTCCATGTGCTCGCGGCCGACGATGGACTGGACGTGCGCCAGCATGGGCAGCTCGCGACGGCAGGGCGGGCACCATGAGGCCCAGAAGGTGACCACCACGACCTTGCCATGATGCTGGCTGATGGTGACCGGGTTTCCCTTGCGATCCACGCCCAGCGAATCCGGCGGGATGTCGCCCGGCTTGGGCTGCACCGCTTTGTTTCCACCGTCGGCCAGGGCGAGAGACGGCAGGATCAGGGCAAGGAGCAGCGAGCAACGGGTGAGGACGTGCATAGACGGGCTCCTGCGGGGTTTGGCGCGAGCGTGCAAACAGAACTTGTCAGCGTGTTGAACGGACGGC
>DAOMOU010000158.1:0-5122 GCA_035444525.1 Gammaproteobacteria bacterium
TCAAAATCCGCCGATGGCGACATCGTGCGAGTTCGACTCTCGCCCCGGGCACCAAGCCTCGCCGACACGTCGCATCACAGCGAATGATGCGCTGCGCCAATTACTTATTCCGCCCCGCTTCGCGCCACCCTATAGTCCGAAACGCGAATCGTTCGCATTCGGGTAAGCAAGGGAACTGGAAGGAGCTGGTTTCATGTCTGCAGGAGCCCCCGCGACCCGACCCGCCAACAAGGCACACGGCAAATGCCGTTGGTTCCTCGCGGCGCTCGTTGCGCTCGGCACGGCGACCCCGGCCTGGACCTCGGCCGAAACATTGCCTGCGGCGGAGGCACTCACCAGCCGCAACACGCTGACGGGCGACTGGGACGGGCGACGCGCTGCCTGGGCCGAGCGCGGCGTGGTGATCGGCATCGATCACTTCGGCGATCTCATGGCCGTCGTGGACGGCGGCGAGGAGCGCGGTATGTATTATTCAGGCCTGCTCGAGGTCGGCGTCGAGTTCGACCTGGCGACCTTGCTGGGCTGGCCGGACACGCGGGCGGTCGTGCTGGGTGTCGGGACCTTCGGTCGCGATCCCGGCGATGGCGCCGGGTCGATGCACGCACCGAGCAACCTGGCGAACGTGCCCACCGGCACGCTGCTCGAGGCCTGGCTCGAGCGCGAATTCTTCGACGGCCGGCTCGCCTTGCTGGGCGGGCTCTACGCCGTCGACAGCGAGTTCGATGTCAAGGAAAGCGCGGGCGTATTCATGAACGGCGGCTTCGGCACCGGACTGGAGCTGTCCGAGACCGGGCTCAACGGACCGTGCGTGTATTCTGCTACATGCCTCGGCGTGCGCGCCCGCTACCAGCCGGACGATGCGCGCTATGTGCAGTTCGCCGTACTGGACGGCGGCGCGGGCGACCCGGACCAGCCACGTGGTCTGCAGATCGACCTGGACGGCGACGACGGGCTGTTCGTGATCGGTGAAACGGGATTCCAGCGCAGCACCGAGGCGGGCCGTTTCCTGCGGGCGGCACTCGGCGCCTGGCATTACACGACCGAGTTCGACAATATCGTGCAACCCGGGCCGCCGACACCGTTGCGCACCAGTGACGGGACGTACGGCGTTTATGCCTTGCTCGAGGGCAGCCTGTACGGCGAGCCGGGCCAGGCCGTCCAGGGGATGAGCGGCTTTGTGCGCATCGGCTTCGCCGACCAGAAGGTGAATCCCATCGGACGCTACGCGGGGGCCGGGCTGGTCTACACCGGGCTGTTGCCGGCCCGCGACGAGGACGTGCTCGGCCTCGGCGTCTCGGTGGCTTTTCTCGGCCAGGATTTCCGGGACACCCAGGCCCTCGCCGGCACGCCGGTCCAGAGCCGGGAGCTGGTCTTCGAACTCGCGTACTGGATGCCGGTGCTGCCCTGGTTCAACCTGCAGCTGGATGCCCAGTACATCAGCAACCCTGCGGCCGATCCCGCGCTCGCCAACGCAACGCTGTTCGGCCTGCGCTACCAGGTCACGTTCTGAGGTGCCTGCCATGACCATTCATCGTGCCACCTTCCCCGTCCTGCTGCTGGCGCTGTCGGCGCTGCTCTCAGGCTGCTCGCTCGGCCAGGCCCCCGCGGTTCACGCCGGCGGAACGCCGACCACCGGCGAGTGCCCGGAGCCGCGCACCACGCAGCGCGCACCCGACAGCTACCACGGGCTGGCGAACCCGCTCACGCCCTCTGCCGAGAACATCGCGCGTGGCCGCGAGCTGTACGTGGCCGACCGCAGCGGCGGCTCGTGTGCGGCCTGCCACGGCGTGCACGGTGGTGGCGACGGGATAGCCGGCCAGGCGCTGGCGCCGCCGCCCAGGAACTTCACCTGTGCCCCGACGATGACCGCGCTGAGCGACGGGCAGTTGTTCTGGGTGATCGAGAGCGGCTCGGGGGCGTTCCACGAGCCGGCCCGCCAGGGCGCGCAACAGGTCGCCCGTCCCGGCCGGCGTGAAAGCTTTAGCGCCATGACCAGCTACCGGCAGCAGCTCAGCGATGCCGAGATCTGGCAACTCGTGCTCTACATCCGGTCGCTGGCCGGGACTGCGCCGGGCAAGAACTGAGCTGTGCCAACGACGACGCTGGCTCGAGGCCAGTGCGCTGGCAGCGACCGCGTCCGGCAGGCAGAATAACGCCGACTCCGGCAACCGGCATGCTTATGAACTTCTGCAGCGCTTGCGGCGCACGCGTCGAACTCCGCGTTCCCGAGGGTGACGACCGGCCCCGCCACACCTGTACATCGTGTGGCAAGATTCATTACGTCAACCCGCTGATCGTGGTCGGCTGCGTGCCCGAGTCCGGCAGCCGGATTCTCCTGTGCAAGCGTGCCATCGAGCCGCGCTACGGCTACTGGACGATTCCCGCGGGCTTCATGGAGATCGGCGAGACCATGGCGGAGGGCGCGGCCCGCGAGACCAGGGAAGAGGCCGTCGCGAGCGTGGAAATCCACGACCTGTTCGCGGTGGTGGACGTGTTGCACGCTCGCCAGGTGCACATGATGTACCGTGCCACCCTGCTCGAAGGAGGCTTCAGCGCCGGCGACGAAAGCCTCGAGGTGCAGCTGTTCGAACCGGCGGAAATCCCCTGGCACGAGATCGCCTTTCGCTCAGTGCGCTTCGCCCTCGAGAAGTTCCTCGAGGATCGCGCCGCCGGTGTGCGCCGCCTGCACACCGTCACCATCGATCACGGCCACCCGGCTTGAACCGGCGCGGCCGGGCTGTGGCACAATAGCGCGCAATTCGCGCCTTCCCGGGCGCCCTGCCGCATAAACTCGGAGCCACGCTCGCCATGACCTTCGTCGTCACCGAGAACTGCATCAAGTGCAAGTACATGGATTGTGTCGAGGTCTGCCCGGTGGACTGCTTCCACGAGGGCCCGAACTTCCTCGTCATCGATCCCGAGGAATGCATCGACTGCACGCTGTGCGAGCCCGAGTGCCCGGCCGAAGCGATCTTTTCGGAAGAGGACCTGCCTGCCTCCCAGGCGCACTTCCTGGCGCTCAACAAGGAACTCTCCGAGCAGTGGCCGGTGATCACCGAAAAGGGCGAGCCGCCCGCCGATGCCGAGGACTGGGACGGCAAGCCGGACAAGCTCCAGCACCTCGAGCGCTGAGGCCGAATTGGGGACATTCCCCTTTTCCGAAGAAAAGGGGAATGTCCCCAATTCGGCTATTGCCCGTCGAGGTAGGCCTGCAGCCGGTCGGCCGGCAGGTAACCGCGCAGGATTTCCCCGCTGTCGGTGAGGATGGTGGGCGTGCCGCGAATCCCCAGCTGGCCGCCGAACTCGTAGTGCTTCGCCGCGGGGGTGTTCTCGCAAGGCTGGGTCGCCGTGACCGTCTCGCCCAGCTTGGCGCGTGTCATCGCCTGGTTGCGATCCGGCGAGCACCACACCGCGTCCGCCTTCGCCCAGCTCTCCGAGCCCGGTCCGGCGAGCGGGTAGAACATGTAGCGGACCTTGATGCCGCGCTTGGTGTACTCGTCGATCTCGCGATGCAGCTTGCGGCAGTACCCGCAGTCGATGTCCGTGAACACCGTGATGGTGTGGCGCGGCTTCTCGGGCGAGAACACCACCATGGTGGACTCGTCGAATTCCTTCGCGAGCCGGTTCGCCAGCGCGGACTGCAGTTCGCCCTGGCGCTCGCCGGTCAGGTTCTGGCCGGTCATCAGGTCGATCAGCTCGCCGCGCACCATGTAACGCCCGTCCTCGCTCAGGTAGACCACCTGCGCGCCGACGGCCACTTCCCACAGGCCGGGCACCGGCGTCGCCCGGATGTCCCCGGCCTCGACGCCCGGCACCTTGGCGGCCAGCGCCTCCTCCACCGATGCGTCGGCGGCAGCGGTGGCGGGAAACAGCGCGACCAGCGCGACGGAAGCAAGCAATGGGCTCATCAT
Source organism: Gammaproteobacteria bacterium (assembly GCA_035444525.1). GTDB lineage: Bacteria > Pseudomonadota > Gammaproteobacteria > Steroidobacterales > XN24 > XN24. The sequence goes on from DAOMOU010000158.1 coordinate 3,912, forward strand.
GGCTCCTGCGATCGGGGCGGGGACTGACACCGCGTTGAGACCGGCATCACCGGCCAAAGGTTCAGTGTCGGGGAACGACGGACCGGGATTCTAGCCCGAAAACCAGGCGCCCGCGCAGCGGCTCAGCCGCGCGGGTGATGGCGCGCATGCAGCTCGCGCAGGCGCTCGCGCGCGACGTGGGTATAAATCTGGGTAGTCGACAGATCGCTGTGGCCGAGCAGCATCTGCACCACGCGCAGGTCCGCGCCGTGGTTCAGCAGGTGCGTGGCGAAGGCGTGCCGCAGGGTGTGGGGCGAGAGCGGGTGGTCGATCCCGGCCCGTTCCGTGTAGCGCTTGATGATGTGCCAGAAGGCCTGGCGGGTCATGCGGTCGCCGCGCCGCGTCGGAAACACGAACTCGGTCTGCTTCTCCAGCAGGATCTCCTCGCGCGGGCCGGAGATGAAGCGCTGCAACCACTCGAGCGACTCCTCACCGAGCGGAATCAATCGTTCGCGCCCGCCCTTGCCGGTGACCCGCACCACGCCCTGGTTGAGGTTCACCTGCCCCAGCTTGAGGCTGACGAGTTCGGTCACCCGCAGCCCGGTCGCGTACAGCACCTCGAGCATGGTCCGGTCGCGGTGACCCAGGGCTTCGCTGGTGTCCGGCGCATCGAGCAGTGCTTCGACCTCGTCCTCGGTCAGCGACTTGGGCAGCGGCCGGCCGATCTTCGGCATCGATATACGTGCGGTAGGGTCCTCGCCGGCGCCGCGCTCGCGCACATGCCAGCGGAAGAAGCGGCGAAAGCTGGAGAGCTGTCGGGCGGACGAGCGCGGCCGCGCGCCGCCCTCGACGCGATCGGCAATGAAGCTCAGTACGTCGCTGCGACCGGCCTCGGTGATCGGGCGGTCGCGCGCCGCCACCCAGCGCGCCAGGGCCAGCAGGTCGGTGCGGTAGGCCGACAGGGTGTTCTTGGACAGCCCGCGCTCCATCCATGCGGCGTCGAGAAACCGGTCAATAGCCTGCTCCGAGGCCTCCAGGTGGCCGTTGTCACCCTGGGCCCCGTTGCCACGGCCACTGTTCGAGCCTGCACCCATCCCGTCCACTTCGCTGTCCGCCGTCCTCGGGAGCTTCGATGCCCCGGGTCCAGCCGACATTCTCAAGGCCGCGAGCCGGGGTGGATGCGACCAGCGTCACATATCCGCCCGCGATTAACATAAGGTGAAACGGGTCAC